>CAMKED010000001.1 GCA_946411475.1 uncultured Clostridia bacterium
GCACCGGCAAGACCCGCCGCGTGCTGGTGTTCGCCAAGGACGCCAAGGCTGACGAAGCCAAGGAAGCCGGCGCCGATTACGTCGGCGGCATGGAGCTGGTGGAAAAGATCCAGAAGGAAAACTGGTTCGAGTTCGACGTCGTCGTTGCTGCTCCCGACATGATGGGCATCGTCGGCCGTCTCGGTAAGGTCCTGGGCCCCAAGGGCTTGATGCCCTCTCCCAAGGCTGGCACCGTGACCCCCAACGTCTCCGCCGCTGTCAAGGAGATCAAAGCCGGTAAGATCGAGTACCGTCTCGACAAGACCAACATCATCCACTGCCCCATCGGCAAGGTTTCCTTCGGCCCCGAGAAGCTCGAGGAGAACCTGTCCACCCTGATCGGCGCGGTCATCAAGGCCAAGCCCGCCGCTGCCAAGGGCCAGTATATCAAGTCCTGCGTCATCGCGTCCACCATGGGCCCCGGCGTCAAGGTCAACACTGCCAAGTATTGATCCCGGCTTGATTCGGATTGTTCCGGCAGCACTGCGCGAATGCGCGGTGCTGCCGATTTTTTTCCTTGACAAAATCTATTTTTCTGCTACAATAAGGCTGCTCCAATTGAATACGACAGTTCGTGACCATCCTGTCGTTAAACAAAACTATTGGATCGCTCCCGCTGGGAGCCAAAGATGGGCGCAGTGCGCCCAATTTTTCTTTTGGAGGAAAAACCTATGAAGCTTACCCCTCGCAGGATCGCCTTTGCCGGCATCCTTGCCGCGATCTACGCGGCGCTCACCCTTGCCACCTCCAGCTTTGCCTACGGACCGGTCCAGTTCCGGATCGCCGAGGCCTTCGCAGTGCTCTGCTGCTTCACGCCGGCCGCCATTCCGGGCATGGTCGTGGGCTGCATGGCGGCCAATCTGGCCTCTTCGGTCTCTGCCTGGGACTTCGTCATCGGCACGACTGCAACGCTGCTGGCCTGCGTCGTGACCTGGCTGATGTCCCGTCCGCTGCGCCGGGCGCAGACGGAGAAGCTGACGCGGCGGAATCTGCTGCTGGTGTTTCTGGCGCCTTTGCCGACCGTTCTGTTCAATGCCGTGATCGTCGGCGCGGAAATCGCGTATTTCTTCGACGACCGCGCCTTCCTGACCGCCTGGTGGCTCAACGGTCTGTCCGTCGGCGCCGGAGAGGCTGCGGTTCTGTACGCGCTGGGCGTACCGCTCCTGTTCTGGCTGCTGAAAGACAAGCGCCTCAACCCGCAGCTTCGCGCTATTTGACAGAATATGAAAAACGAGAGCCGATCCGCGGTCACGGATCGGCTCTCGCTGGTTATCCAACAAGGACGCTTACTTTTTCGGCAGCATGCCGGAAATCAGACCCACGAAGCCGGAAATCGGCATCGTTTGCAGTATGATCTTGCCTGGGCCGGTGACCACGGTGTTGAAGAAGCCCTCGCCGCCGAGCATTTTGTTTTTGATGCCCTTGACGGACTGCACGTCCATCTGCACGGAGGCGTCCATCATGGCCAGGTAGCCGGTGTCGAGGATCATCTGCTGGCCAGGCGCCAGGTTGTATTCCATCACGGTGCCGTCGATCTCCAGGAAGGCAATGCCCTGGCCGGAGAGCTTCTGCATCACAAAGCCTTCGCCGCCGAGCAGGCCGGTGCCGAGCTTCTTCTGCCAATGGACGCTGAGCTCCACGCCTGCGGTAGAGGCCAGGAAGGCCTTTTTCTGGCAGATCACGGGGTGCTCCGGGGTGATTTCCACGGCCCGGATGGAGCCGGGGAAGCTGGAGGCGAAGGCAATCATGCCGGGGCCGCCCTGGGCGGTGTACTGGTTCTGGAACGCATTCTCACCGGAGAACATCCGGCCCAGGACCTTGCCTGCGCCGCCGCCGACGGTGTCCATCTGCATGTTGGGGCTCATCCAGCTCATCGCGCCGGATTCACAGATCAGGGTTTCGCCGGGATCCACGTTGCAGATCACAACGGGCATGGGTTCGCCGTAGATTTGGTACTTCATGCTGGAACCTCCTTTTTTGATCGTCTGAATTGTATGTGACCGGGGTTAACTTATTCCTTCAGCAGCTTGCGCCGCGCGAAGTTGATGGGACCCTCCTGCATCCGGTTGATCCAGCTCAGGCTCTTGCCGCAGCCGTAGGCCACGCAGGAATCCGCGTCGTCGGCCACGGTGCAGCGCATACCGGTGCGTTCGGTGATCAGCTTGTCCATGCCCCAGAGCTGGGCGCCGCCGCCGGTGAGGATGATGCCGTTGCGGGCGACGTCGGCTACGAGCTCCGGTGTGGTCTGTTCGAGCACGGCCAGAATCTCGTCGGTGATCTGACGGGCGGGCCTGCGCAGGGCTTCGAGCATGTCTTCGGAGCTCACGCTGATCTCGCGGGGCAGGCCGGTTTTGAAATCCCTGCCCTTGACGGGGGCCACGACCGGCTGCTCCCGCTCATACACGGTGCCCACGCTGATCTTGGCGTCCTCGGCGATGGTTTGCCCCACGATCAGGCCGTATTTCTTCCGCAAATAGCGGATGATGGCCTCGTCGAAGTTGTTGCCTGCTACCTTGATGGAGGCGGAGTTTGCCAGCCCGTTCATCGTCAGCACGCCGACGTCCGTCGTGCCGCCGCCGATGTCCACCACCATGTGGCCGTCCGGTCCTTCAAAGCTTAAATTCGCGCCGAGCGCGGCAGCCAGGGGCTCCTCGATCAGGTAGACCCGGCGGGCGCCGGCCTCCTGCGCAATCTGCACCACGGCGCGTTCCTCAATGCTGGTGATGCCGCTCGGAACGGAAATGATCACACGGGGCTTTACGAAATTGTTTTTGAAAATCTGGCGGAAAAACTCGGCCAGCATTCGCTGCGTGAGCTCATAGTCCGAGACCACGCCCTCCTGCAGGGGGTGCATGGCGACCACGTTGCCGGGAGTCCTGCCCAGCATATTCCGGGCGGCGGAGCCGACCTTGAGGATTTTTCCGGTATTCTTGTCTACCGCGACGACGGAGGGCTCCCGCAGCACGATTCCCTTGCCCTCGGCATATATGACTACGTTGGCAGTCCCCAGGTCGATGCCCAGGTCCTTGGAGAAAATTGACATGTTATGATCACCTACATTGTAATTTCAATTTGCATTCGTGACCGCCGGAACGGATATGAAGTATTTCTGCGAAATATGAAGTATGCCTTGCGGCACATGAAGTATCTCTTTTCGAGATATGAAGTATGTGCGTCAGCAAGTACTTCATGCCTGCGTGACGGCCAGCGCGGCCACGTCTACGGACTTTGCGCCTGCTTCCAGCAGGACGCGGCTTGCCTCGGAGACGGTAGCGCCGGTCGTCAGCACGTCGTCGATCAGCAGGATCCGCTTTCCGCGCACGGCTTCCGGGTCGCGAACGCGAAAGGCCCCGTGAATATTTTGCTGCCGTTCTTCCGGCCCGAGGGTCCGCGACTGCGGCCTGACCCGGCTGCGTTTTTGCAGCGTGGAGACGGGCTTCATACCCAGCGCCTTTCCGACCGCCTGGGCCAGCAGCTCCGACTGATCGTAGCCCCGCCGCCAGCGGCGAAGCGGGCTCACGGCCACGTAAGTCAGCAGGTCGAAGTCCCTGCCCAGCCGTTCCTCCACAGCCTTTGCCAGCCAGGGCCCGTAATACCGGGCGTAGAAGCGGCAGTCGCTGAATTTGAAGCGCAGAATGGAAGCGCGGCAGTCGCCCTCATACCAAAGCGCAGCGGCCCAGCGGCGGTAGTGTGACCCGCGCCTGGCCCCGGAGATCGGCTCCGGGATCGCGGCGGCGCAGTCCGGGCAGAGCCGTTCCGCGTCCGGCCCGACCAGCTTGTGGCAGATCACGCAGCGCCGCGGCCAGAGCAAATCTTTTATCAGATCCATACAACTACGTTCGGGGCGTCCCCGAAAGGACTTGCTTCGCTTCGGAGGACGCTGCCCCCTACAAGCGGGTTCCGTACCTGTCATTCTGAGCAAAGCGAAGAATCCGCCCCCGTCTCCTGTTGCCGATTGCCTAATACCTAATGCCTATTGTCTATCGTCTGTTTCCTATTGCCTCAATTCTGCATTTGCGTGGCACAGCCGCCACTTGAGCCCGCTGAAGCGTTTTTGCTTTTTGTCGTTGTTTACCATATATTCCACGACGCCCTCGTCGCCCACCACGATCAGCAGCTCCCGCGCCCGCGTGATGGCGGTGTAGAGGATGCTGCGGCTCAGCAGCAGGGGCGTGCCCCGCCAGGCGCAGAGCACCACGGCCCGGTATTCGCTGCCCTGGCTCTTGTGGACGGTCATGGCGTAGGCGGGCTCCAACTGCGAGAGCATGTCGTAGGAGTAGACGGCCTCGCGGTCGTCGAAACGGATCGTCATGTTCTGGGCCTGACTGTCGATGGCCTTCACGGTTCCGACGTCGCCGTTGAAGATGCCGGAGCCCATGCCGGGCCCGTCCGCCTTGTTCCAGATGATGTCGTAGTTGTTGCGGATCTGCATGACCCGGTCTCCCTCGCGGAAGACAATCTCCCCGTGCCGCTTCTCATGCTTGCCGTCGGCGGGCGGATTCAGCGCCTGCTGTAATAGCCTGTTCAAAGCGCCGGTCCCGGTCTCGCCCTTGCGGGTGGGGGAGAGGACCTGAATATCCTCCGGCTGGAAGCCCATGTTCTGGGGCAGACGGCGGGCGCAGAGGTCGGTCACGGTCTGGCAGACAGCCTCGTCGCTGTCGCGCTGCAGGAAGAAAAAGTCTTTTTTCCGTTCGTGCAGCTCCGGGAGCTCGCCGCGGTTGACCCGGTGGGCGTTCATGACGATCAGGCTCTCCCGGGCCTGGCGGAAGATCTCCGTCAGCCGGACGGTGGGGATCATTTCACTGCGGATCAGATCGGAGAAGACGTTGCCCGCTCCGACGGAGGGAAGCTGATCCGGGTCGCCGACCAAGATCAGACGGCAGCGCTCCGGCAGCGCCTGCACTAAGTCGTACATCAGCAGCAGATCGACCATCGAGCTCTCGTCCACGATCACCGCGTCGCAGACCAGCGGATTGTGCTCGTTGTGGACGAAGATCATGTCTCCCGTCTCCGGGGAGACGTCCACCTCCAAAAGCCGGTGGATCGTGGAGGCGTCGCGGCCCGTCAGCTCGGTCAGCCGCTTGGCGGCCCGGCCGGTAGGGGCGGCGAGGAAGGTTTTCAGCCGCATCTGCTCAAACAGGTCGAGAATGCCGCGCAGGGTGGTGGTCTTGCCGGTGCCGGGGCCGCCGGTGACGATCAGCAACCGTTCTCCGGCCGCGGCGCGGATGGCTTCCTTCTGCAGATCGGCGTATTCGATTCCCTGCGCTGCTTCAATGCTTGCGACGGACTTGGCCAGATTTGCGGGCAGGGAGGCCTTGCCCCCGACCATCTCCGAAAAGCGGCGGGCCAGATAGCGCTCCGCCTGCCCGTAGGCGGGCAGATAGACCGCGCGCAGGGAGGCGATCTCGTCCAGCACGATCCGCTCCTGAACGTTCAGACGCTCCAGCCCGGCGCGGATGATCTCCTGCGGCAGACGCAGGAAGGTCGCCGTGGCCTCCACCAACTGCGGTTCGGGCACGAAGACGTGGCCGCCGGTGGAATTGTAGCTTAATTCATAGAGGATCCCCGCGTCCACGCGGCGCTCGTCGTCGCCGTCGAAGCCCAGCTCCAACGCAAAGGCGTCCACCTGGGCGAAGGGTGCGTTGAAGCCCTCCTCGGTCAGAAAGTAGGGATTGTCCTGAATGGCCATCATGGACAGCTCGCCGTAGGCCTTGTAGATCTTCACGGCCAGCTCCGTGGGGAGGCGGTAGCCGCTGAGGAACTCAGCCAGATGCCGCAGCCCCTGCTGGGACTGGAAGCTCTCCTGGATCTCCCTGGCCTTGGCCTCGGAGATGCCGGGCACGGTGGCAAGCTGTTCCGGTTCATGTTCAATGATTTTCAGGCTGTCCGCGCCGAAGCGCTCCACGATCCGGGCCGCGATCTTTGGCCCGACGCCGCGGATCGCGTGGGAGGAGAGGTAGGCCAGGATTTCGATCCGGGACTCCGGCATCAACCGTTCGAGATTCACGACCTCCAACTGCTTGCCGTAGGTGCTGTGGCTGCTCCAACGGCCCTCCACCCGCAGGCGTTCGCCCACGTTGGTGTCGGGCACGGTGCCGACCACGGTGGTGGTCTCGCCCTTGCCGTCCTTCAGCCGCAGGACCGTGTAGCCGTTTTCCGCGTTCTGAAAGACCACCGCCGAAACGCTGCCCTCGATCCGAATCAATTCTTGTTCCATGAAACCCTCTCCGTAGGGGCGGCCGGTGGCCGCCCGCTGCGCGTCCCTCGTCTCCTATTGCCTGTTGCCTATAGCTTATAGCCTATTGCCTAAATATCTATTGCCTTCTTCTTATTCTACACAAAAAAACGCGTTCTGTCTATCAAAAAATGAATTTTTTGATAGACAGAAGCGAAAAACCGGGCTATACTATACCTGTCAAAACAAGCGAACGAAACCGAAAGGAGAAAAAACCATGACGAAAACCGTGCTAAGCGTTGAGGGCATGATGTGCGGCATGTGCGAAAAGCACCTGAACGAGGCCATCGAGAAGGCTTTTGACGTCAAGAAAGTGACTTCCTCCCATCTCAACAAGCAGACCGAGATCCTCTCCGAGGCGCCCCTGGACGAGGCGCTGCTCAGAACTACCGTCGACGAAGCGGGCTATACCCTGAACGGTATCCGCACCGAGCCCTACGAGAAGAAGGGCTTCTCCCTGTTCCGGAAATAAGCCGTTTTCTCTCGCGCATACAGCACACGCCCGCAGGCCGAAGCCTGCGGGCGTGTGCGTTAATAATCCTTAGTATTTTCAATAACGATGTGAAGCAGGTTTCGCAGTGCCTGACCGTCAGAGAACAGATACTCTTCCGCTCGATCGGAGCTGTATTCCTTCCCCGGCTCGTACAATACCAGACCTTTTTCATACAGGCAGCCCCGGATCCACGCGGCTCCCCGTTTCAAACAGAATTCCATCCATGCTTGTCCCATGTCCTCGGAATGATCCAGCGGTTTTTCCAATTCCAGTCCCCGGATCGCTTCCTCGAATTGTTCGCAGATCTCAGCGTCCTTGCAGAACTCGCTGTCGGAACCAGCGTGCGGAAAAGGCAGCACTGCGCTCACGCTCCAGCCGCCGCCGTCCCGATCCAAGAGCTCTGTCTGGACGGTCCCGCCGATTGCCGTGACCCCAAGCATACCATAGAGAAAGAAAAAGAAAACGGACAGCCCGAAGATTGCAAGGAAGCCTGCCCGCCGCTTTTGCGGGTGCAGCACCTGCGCCATCCGATAGCGCAGCCCCGAAGCGGAGGCGGAGAGGCAGGTGGTAAAGCCCATGGCCGTTCCGGCGTTGCTGAGCAGCAGACCGGCATAATTTTTGCGTTGTTCTTCTGTTAATTCGTTTGTGGCCAGCTCGTCGCAGCAGAGCTCCAGATCCTCAGCGGCTTTCCCCAGACCCGGCCAAAGCATGGGAATGAACCAACCTGCCGCGCAGAGAAAGCCCAGCGTGAATTTCAACCAGTTGTCCTGATGCATCAGATGGATGGCTTCGTGGCGGAAGATCAGCCGCAGCTCCTGCTCGCTGTATTCCCGCTGGGGCAGAACAAGGCATCGCGTTTTTTCCCACAAGCCGATGACCAAAGGGCAATCCACAGCAGGAGAGCGCAGGACAGACACTTCTTTACTGGGGCTCACGTTGTTTTCAATCTCTGCCCGCTTCTTGTTTTCGTCGAAGCAGAGCGCCCTCCAGGTAGATAAAAAGAGATTACGTTCCTGTGCTGACACGGGAACCGCGTCCCACAAAAGGGCCTTCCGAAAGCGAAGATGGGAGACGAGCTTCCAGATCAGAACGGCGAAGAAGCCTGCCGCCCAAACAAGCAGGGCGATCCACAGGGCAGAGCGGGGCAGACGCACAACAAACAGCGGAGCATCGGGAGTAAATTTGTGCAGCAGCAGGACCAGAAAAAAATAAAATATCAGATTTGGAAGCAGCCACAGTGCGGCGCAGCCCCGCGCGGAGATCCGTTTCCGCAGCAGCGGCGTCAGCGCCCAAAGCAGGGCGGAATAAACAAGCGTCGCCGCAAGCATCCGAAGCAGTTTTGCGAGATAAGAGAAGAACAGCCCTAAAAAGAAAGATAATAAGAGAAGCAAAAAAAACACGTCGGGGAGCGCCTGCGGGTAATAATCCGGCGCAAAGCGGTTGCGGCTTCGAGAAATAGCGCGAGTGAGCGCAAACGTCATCAGCGTATACGCACCAAGGAGCAGCGCATACAGCAACAGGGAGCCCAGCCGGGATAAAAGGTCAGTCATTTCAATTCCTCATTTCTGTGCGTGGGAGAGAACACAATATAAAATCACGCGTACATGCGTTCAAAACGTGCGGGATCAGGGATCAGGGATCAGATACACCGTGGGCTTGCTGTCGTCCGTATAGCGCTGACCGTACAGTTCAACGTCCCCGGCATGGACCACGATCCGATCTGCAAAGACCCGGAGCAGCATTTTTTCTCCGTTGTCCCGCGCCAGGATCACACGGACTTCCTCAGAGGAAGGGACTTTCCAGTATTCGTAATAAGGAATGTCGTATTCGAACAGATCCTGATTGTCCTTCCACAGTGCACGTTCCAGCTTCAGACCCTGCAGCTCCTTCTCCGTCGTCTCCACAAGCACCGGACTTGTGCTGTATGTACGCACATGGCGGGAATAAACAGCATAAACCTGCCAGCCCTTGTCCAGAATCTCGGTCTGGACGGTGCCAAGCCGCGCCTGAATGCCGACGCTCCCGATCAGGAGAAAAAACAGAGCGATGATAAGGATGTTGACGTTATGTGTACTGATTCGACGGCGCGGGAGCAGGACCTGCTTCAAGCGATAGCGGAAGCCCCGGGCAGAGGCGGAGAGGCAGGTGGTAAAGCCTTTGGCCGTTCCAGCGTTGCTGAGCAGCAGATTGGCGTACGCTCTGCGCTGCTCCGGCTCCATATCCGCCGTGGCGACCTCGTCGCAGCAGAGTTCCAGGTCCTCCGAGGCCTTTCCGATCCCAAACCAGAGCGAGGGAATGAACCACCCGGCGGCGCAGATCAGCGCCAGAAAAACCTTGGTGCGGATGTCGTCACGGAGCAGATGAATGATCTCGTGCCGCAGGATCATCTCCAAGTCGTCCCGACTGTATGCCTGGGCCGGCAGCACCAGATAGATGTTTTTATTCCGCAGGCCGATGGTGAGGGGAGAGGAAACCGCCGGGGAGCGGAGAATATGACGGTAATCCAGAATTGCCTCTACGTGGCGGCAGACACTGCGTTCGACGGAGTTCCGGTAAGTCACTTCCGCGGGAAGCACCATCGCCTGCCACACCTGCGCGTAAAGTCCGTATTCCCACTGCTCCGCCTGGACCGCGTCTTGCAGGATGTGCTTCCGGAAGCGCAGGTGGAAGAACATCTTCCACAGCAGCACGCTGAGGAACCCAATCAGCCAGGTCACAAACGCCGTCCAAAGAACGGGACTGGAAAGCCGAATCACAAGCAAGGGATCGGCCATGATCCGACGCTGGAGGATCAGAGGGCCACAGAAAAGCGCACCCGGCACGATCCAAAGCTCCGCACAGGTGCGAGCGGAAAAGTGCCGCCGCAGCCAAGGCATCAGCGCAAGCAGCAGGATTGTGATCGGGAGCAGAAGAAACAGGAAAGCCAAGTCCCAGTGGAGCATCGGGACAAATTCGCTCGGTGTAAGAAGGCAGACAATGTGAAAGAGGAGGAATAAAAGACCATAGACATATAGAAAGGTGTACGGTCCCGTCGTATATCGATATACGCCCGACGGCTTTTCATTCTGTTTTTTCAAGCGCTTATGGCGCCGGTCCAGATAGCCGACGAGCGCGGCGGTCAGAAGCACGCTTCCGACTATGAACAATTTCTGCTTTATGGAAGAACTCACAGCGTTCCCTCCTCCAGCATTTTACGCAGCTCGGCCAGGTCCTCCTTTGAGAGGCCGGAGGCCGTCAGCGCCGAGGCGAAGGCGGACATGGAGCCGCCGAAGAGCTGATCCACGAAGCGCTTGCTCTGCCGGGCCTGATAGTCCGCCTGGGACACCAGAGGCGTGTAGACGCTGGAACGGCCCTGCTTTTCGATTTGGACGAAGCCCTTCTCGGCCAGCCGGGTCAGCAGGGTCAGCAGCGTGGTCTGCGCTATCGGCCGCAGCTTCGCCATCTCGGCCTCCACCGTCGAGCGCGCCACCGGCGCCTCGCAGCGCCAAAGCACTTGCATGACTTCCAGCTCCGCATCCGGCAGCCGGTTTTTTCGGTCAAACATGGGATCAACTCCTCTACGCTTGTAGTGTGACGTTATTCTACATCCATAGAGTGAATTTGTCAAGTATGATTTCAAGAAAAAACCGACCACCGATCACGGCAGCCGGAAAAAATTTCAAAATGTTCTGAATTTGTAATATTTCTGTAATATATGTGTGCTACAATGTTCTGTGGAGCGATATGGGGATCGTCCCCTGCGGGGAAATGCGGGCGCACAATGTGCGCCCCTACGGCCAATTCTCAACTCTCAATTTTCAACTTTTTACCACCCCTCGCATTTTCCCGCCCGGGGCGGTGTCGGTGACGTCGCCGCCGACGATCCGGCCGTCCAGGACGAAGATCGTGGCGTAGACCGGGCCCTCGGCGTCCTCTGCGTTCAGCACCTCGTAGACGTAGCGGGTGGCCTGACGGCCTGCGTACTGGGTCAGATCGAAGCCCTGGGATTTCTGCAGCTCGTTGTACCGCCGGAAAACCTCCGTGTCCGCTGTGGGAATCTTTACGGACTGTGTCTGGACCGGCTCTGCGTTGACCTGCCAGCCCTGCTGCGTGACGTAGGCCACGCGGGCCTCGTTGCTTTCTCCGTTGCGGGCGTCCGCCGCCTCCGGTGTCCCGGTTTTTGCGGCCGCCAAAATCGCGCCAAGCACAAACACGGCGATCAGCAGCGTCACCACTGCCGCCAGCTTGGTTTTGGAGACCTTGGTCGTTATCACAAACACGTTGATACACCCTTTCATCCATGATGTCTGGTGCAGTCTATGATTTACTGCATTGAACTATTCCAAAATTCGCAGCGCCGGAAATCTGCCGGCCAAGTCAAGTCCGTAGTGCCGGTAATCTGCCGGCCAAGTCAAGTCCGTAGTGCCGGTAATCTGCCGGCCAAGTCAAGTCCGTAGTGCCGGCAATCTGCCGGCCAAGTCAAGTCCGTAGTGCCGGCAATCTGCTGGCCAAGTCAAGTCCGTAGTGCCGGCAATCTGCCGGCCAAGTCAAGTCCGTAGTGCCGGCAATCTGCCGGCTGTTTCAGGAGATAAAATGATAAGATTAGATAAATTTCTGTCCGACGCCGGCCTGGCCTCCCGGCGGGAACTGAAAGACCTTCTGAAAGCCGGCGCCGTCACGGTCAACGGCAAGCCCGTCACGGACGGGGCTGCCAAGGTAGATCCCGAGGCGGATCGGATCTGCTTCCACGGCGAGACCGTGGAGGGACCGCGCCGGGTGGTCCTGCTGCTCCATAAGCCGGCGGGCTTTGTGACCTCCACCGAGGATCCCCGGGACCGGACCGTCATGGAGCTGATTCCTGCTGCGTACCTGCGGCACAAGGTGGTTCCCGTCGGCCGCCTGGACAAGGAGACCGAGGGCCTGCTGCTGCTCACCAACGACGGCGAGCTGGCGCACCGGCTGATCTCCCCGAAGCATGGGGTCGAGAAGCGCTATTACGCCCGCCATGCGGGAACGGCTTCGCCCGAGGACGTCGCGGCGTTTGCCGCGGGCTTGACGCTCAAGGACGGAAGCGTTTGCCGTCCTGCCGTCCTGCGGCCGCTCGGTCTCGGCGAGAGCGAGATCGTTGTTACCGAGGGCAAATACCACCAGGTCCGCCGCATGATGGCCTCTCGCGGTCTGCCGGTGGAATACCTTCGCCGCGAGCAGGAGGGAAGCCTGTGCCTGGACGGCCTGGCCCTCGGCGCAGTCCGGGAGCTGACGGAGGAGGAGATCAAGGCGCTTTGCGAATGAAGTATGTGCCTCGCACATATTTGGACGCTGAACTCTGAACCCTGAACTCTACGGAAGCTATTACAAACAACAGCCACCCCTCCACCGCCTTGAGGCGGTCCCCCTCCCCTGCAAGCAGGGGAGGTCATGCCCTGAACTCTACGGAAGCTATTACAAACAACAGCCACCCCTCCACCGCCTTGAGGCGGTCCCCCTCCCCTGCAAGCAGGGGAGGTCATGCCCTGAACTCTGAACCCACCCTGATCTCTGTTCCCTGTTCCTATACAAATTCCACAAAGCAAAATCATTGACAAATCCAGTAAAAACGATTGCTCTGATTCGGGTGAAATTGGCCACATCGCCGGATTTGTTGTCTTTTTGCATAAATAATTCTTCAAAAATTAACGGAAAATACCAAAAAGCTCTTGCAAAATGAATGCGGATAGGGTATGATAAAGCTTAGACATTGTATAAACCATCACACTGACAGGAGTGCGGTAATATGACGAATCATATCTTTTCCGACGTGATCCAGCAGATGAAGGCTGCAACGGACCGTCAAATCGGCGTGATTGACGCCGAAGGCACCGTCGTTGCATGCTCAGACGCGGAACAGTTGGGCGCCAAATATCCCAAGCTTGCCCGGGTGGTCGCGCTTTCCGACGACCAGGCCATGAACTTTTCCGGGAAAACTGTCCGGGCGCTGTCCAACTTCGGCAGCAGCTTCGACTATGCCGTCTTCGTGAACGGAGACGACGAGATGGCCCACAGCCTCTGCCTCATGGCGCAGGTTGCCCTGAACTGTACCAAAATCTATTATGAAGAGAAGCACGACAAGGCGACCTTTGTCAAGAATATCATCACCGACAACATTCTCCCCGGCGACATCTATATCCGCGCCAAGGAGCTGCATTTCTCCGCCGACCAGAACCACACCGTTTTTCTGATCCGCCAGACCGGGACCGTGGACGTGGGGATCGTGGACGTGCTGCAGAACCTTTTCCCGGACCGGCAGCAGGACTTCGTGATCTCCCTCAACGAGACGGACGTCGCCGTGGTCAAGAGCGTCGGCGCCGAGGTCGAACAGGCCGAACTGATGGCCCTCGCTTCCAGCATGGAGGAGGCTGTCAAGAGTCAGCTCTTCGTCAAGACGATCATCGGCATCGGCGGCGTGGCGGAGCACCTGCGGGAGCTTGCCGATTCCTACAAGGAAGCCCAGGTCGCCATCGAGGTGGGCAAGGTCTTCGACACCGAGAAGACGGTCATCACCTATGAAAACCTCGGCATCGGCCGCCTGATCTACCAGCTTCCCACCACCCTCTGCGAGATTTTCCTGGGCGAGGTGTTCAAGAAAAATTCGATCGACACGCTGGACCAGGAGACGCTGTTTACCATCAACAAGTTCTTTGAGAACAACCTGAACGTTTCCGAGACCTCCCGCAAGCTCTTCGTCCACCGGAACACTCTGGTCTACCGGCTGGAAAAGATCAAGAAGCTTACGGGCCTCGACCTCCGGGAGTTTGACCACGCCATCATCTTCAAGGTCGCGCTGATGGTCAAAAAGTATCTCGCGTCCCGCGATAATAAGATGTTCTGAGCGTAGGGACAAGCATTGCTTGTCCGCGGACGAGCGCTGCTCGTCCCTACATACATTATTGTTCGTTATAGGAGATTTCTATGATCGTATTTCGTAACGTCACCAAGGTCTATACCGGTGGAAGCCGTGCGCTGGAAGGCGTGAACCTCCAAATCGACGACGGAGAGTTTGTTTTCCTGGTCGGTCCCTCCGGCTCCGGAAAGTCCACCATTATCAAGCTCCTGACTGCGGAGCTGGAGCCCACCTCCGGCTCCATCGAGGTCAACGGCTATCGGCTGGAAACCATCAAAAAGCGCCAGATCCCCTACATGCGCCGTACCGTCGGCGTTATCTTCCAGGACTTCCGCCTGATCGAAAACAAGACGGTTTTTGAAAACGTAGCCTACGGCATGCGCATCGTGGGCGCCTCCGGCAAGGAGATCAAGGCCCGCGTGCCCTACGTGCTGGACCTGGTCGGCCTGGAGAACCGCGGCCGCCGCCTGCCGCATGAGCTTTCCGGCGGCGAGCAGCAGCGTGTCGCCATCGCCCGCGCCCTGGTGAACAACCCGGCCATGATCGTGGCCGACGAGCCCACCGGCAACCTGGACCCGCAGCGTTCCTATGAGATTATGATGCTTTTGGAGTCCATCAACGCCCTGGGAACCACCGTGATGGTGGTGACCCACGAGCAGGAGCTGGTCAACCGCTTCACCAAGCGAGTCATTGCCATCAATGAAGGCAAGGTTATCAACGACGGAATGGATGGGTACTATTTCAATGAAGAGAATTAGAAAGCTGGGCTACCTCTTCAAAGAGGGCATTCGCAATATGTTCACCCACGGCTTCATGTCCTTTGCGGCCGTGTGCGTTACGGTGGCCTGCCTGGTCATCATCGGCGGTTTTTCGCTGATCATCTACAATCTGAGCCTGTTCGTCTCCGATATGGAGCAGCAGAACCGGGTTCTGGTATACATTGATGAAACCTACGACACCGGATCGGCCAAATCCGTCGGCTCCAAGATCAATCTGGTGGACAACGTCCGCGAGGCGGTCTTTATGTCCCGGGAGGAAGCAGTGGATCGCTTCATCAAGGATCAGGGCGCAGACGAAACCTTTGCCGGCATCAACCCCTCGGACCTGCGTGACCGCTTTATCGTCACCCTGGAGGACAACTCCAAAATGGCCGAGACCGTGGAACAGCTCCGCAAGATCGAGGGCGTGGCACGAATTGCCGACCGGCCTGAGATCGCCGAGGGCATTACCACCATCCAGCGCGTTCTGAACATTGTCTCCATCGGTATTATCGTGGTGCTGCTGGTGGTCTCCCTGTTTATGATCTCCAATACGATCAAGCTTGCCATGTACGACCGGCGCGACGAGATCGCCATCATGAAGATGATCGGCGCGACCAACCGCTTTATCCGCCTCCCTTACTTTGTGGAAGGCTTCCTGATCGGCGTCATTTCCGCCGCGGCTGCTTTCTTTACCGAGTGGGGGCTCTACGATCTGCTTGCGTCCCGCATCACCCAGATGCAGAGCATGCAGCTTCTCAGCATTGTTCCGTTCCAGGAAGTGTTTATGCCCATGGTCGTGACCTTCGGAGCGGCCGGCCTGTTCGTCGGCATGTTCGGCTCCGTCATGTCCATCCGCAAGTTCCTTGACGTCTGATCCAAACGAAAAGGGGGGTATGCTAATCATGTACAAGCATCGCAGATTGATCGTTTCGGTGATCGCCGGACTGCTTGCGCTGCTGCTTGTCGGAGGCCTGATTCTCAACGCTGTCGCAGAAAGCTCCGGCGCCATCAAATCCCGCATCGAATCCCTGAAGCGGGAGGAGGAAGAGATCGCCGCCGAGAAGAAAGCCGCCGCAGAGCAGCGGGAATCCAACGAATCGGAGATCCTGGACCTGGTGGAGAAAAAGAACCAGATCGATCAGCAGATCAAGCTGACCCAGGAATCCATCGAAACGAAGAATGAACTGATCCGGGAGTACAGCCTCCTGATCGCAGAAAAGCAGAACGAGCTCGGCGACGCCGTGCAGGGACGCGACAGCCTGAACGAGCAATACCGCGTCCGCATCCGCGCCATGGAAGAGAACGGAAAGCTGACCTATTGGTCGATTCTGTTCAAGGCAAACAGCTTTGCAGATCTTCTGGACCGCGTGGAGATGATCAACGAGATTGCCAGCTCCGACGCCAGAATGATCAACCAGCTCCAGGCAGCCGCGCAGCAAATTGAAATTGCCCGCCAGGAGCTTGCCGCCGAAAAGGTGGAGATGGAAGAGGCGAAGGAGTCCCTGGCTGCCGAGCAGCAGGAACTGGAACAACAGCGCGCTGAGGCCGACGGCGTAATGGCAGAGCTGATGGCGGACCATGAAGAGTATGCCGCGGCGGAAAGCAAGTACGCGGCCGAGCAGGAAGCGCTGCTGGCCAAGATCGCCTCGGAGGAGACGAAGTATCAGCAGGCAGTGGCTGCGGAGGAACAGGCCCGCCGTGAGGCGGAGGCTGCCGCCAGGGCCCGCGAACAGGCTGCCAAGGAACGGGAGAAAGAGGCGTCCGGCGGAGGCAGCTCCTCCGGCGGAAGCAGCTCCGGCGGCGGCAGCTCCTACAACGGCGCGGTCAGCAGCTACGGCTTCAGTTGGCCCTGCACCGCACGGGCGCTGACCTGCCCGTTCGGACCGCGCGTTCACCCCATTACCGGCGTTTACAGCAATCACAGCGGCGTGGACATCGGCGCCAGCTATGGCTCTCCCATCTATGCCTGCGCCTCCGGCACCGTGACCACCGCCACCTACGGCACGGCCTACGGCTACTACGTGACGATCAACCACGGCAACGGTTTCTCTACGCTTTACGGCCATATGATCCGCTACACGGTCAGCTCGGGCGATTACGTGACCCGCGGCGAGATCATCGGCTACGTGGGCAGCACCGGCTGGTCCACCGGCCCGCATCTGCATCTGACCATGTACCACAACGGGACGCTGGTCAACCCGCTGGACTATCTGCCTGCAGGCGGATACTTCGTATAATCTGAGAGAACAGAAAGAAAGGCATGCAATGAAATCACATCGTCATTTGATCGTTTCCGCTGCCGCCGTGATTCTGGCTTTGCTGATGACGGGCAGCATGTGCCTGTCCGCCTTCGCGGAGAGCTCCAGTACCATCAAGGCGCGTATTGACGAGCTGAAGCGGCAGGAGGCGGCAATCTCCGAGCAGAAGAAGGAAGCGCGCGAACAGCGTGAGGCCAACGAATCGGAGATCCTCGACCTCGTGGATCAAAAGAACGAGATCGATCAGCAGTTGATGCTGACGCACAGCGCCATTGAAACGAAAAACGAGCTGATCCGCGAATACAATCTGCTGATTGCGGAAAAACAGAACGAGCTTGGCGACGCCATCTCGGCGCGCGATGCGCTCAACGAGCAGTATCGCCAGCGCATTCGCGCCATGGAAGAGAACGGGAAGCTGTCCTATTGGTCTATTCTCTTCCGGGCGAGCAGCTTTTCGGACCTGCTGGACCGCGTGGAGATGATCAATGAGATCGCCCGCGCCGACTCCAAAATGATCGAGCGGCTCCAGGAATCCGCCCAGCAGATCGAGGCGGTCCGGCAGGAGCTGGCCGCCGAGAAGGTGGAGATGGAGGAGGCCAAAGAGGCCCTGGCCGCCGAGGAAGCGGAAATGGAAACGCAGCGCGTCGAGGCGGACAACCTGATGGCGGAGCTGATGGAAGACCACGAGAAGTATGCCGAGATTGAGAGCAAGTTTGAGGAAGAGCGCGAGGCTCTGCTGAAGCAGATCGCCGCCGAGCAGACCAAATACAAACAGGCGGTCGCTGCCGAATCTTCCGCCGGCTCCGTCAGCAGCGCAGGTCTGAGCTGGCCCTGTTCCGCCCGCGCGATCACCAGCCCGTTCGGTACCCGCCGCGACCCCTTCACCGGGGTTACCACAACCCACAGCGGCATTGACATCGGTGCAAGCTATGGCTCTCCCATCTACGCCTGCGCCTCCGGCACAGTGACCGCCGCCACCTATAACTCGATCTTTGGGTATCACGTGCGGATCAACCACGGCAACGGCTTCCTCACGCTCTACGGCCACATGATCCGTTACACGGTTCACGAAGGCCAGCAGGTGCAGCGCGGCGAGCTCATCGGTTACGTCGGCAGCACCGGCAAGTCTACGGCGCCGCATCTGCATCTGACGCTGTACTGCAACGGCTCCCTGGTCAATCCCCTGAACTATCTTCCGTCCGGCTGGTATTACGCCTGATCCTGCCGGGACTGCGATAGGACGAGCTCGCTCGTCCTATCTTATACTATTATCCAATAAAACCATTTAATATCTTTGCGGCCAGATTTGTGCCATACATCGTTGTCGTCCTTGCCGGGCGTCAAGCCCGCCTGCGTCCTCCGTCTCGTCTGACGCAAATCTGCCTCGCAAATCTTTTTAAAGCGTTTTATCGGATAATAGTATTACTATTACAGGAAAAATTACAGGAAAACGAGGATACAAAAATGGACCCTATCAACAACAATTCCGAGTTTCGCACGCAGCCTCCCGTGCAGGTGGTGACGAAGACCCGCGTCTGGCCAATCATTCTGGCAGCCCTGCTTGCCGCGATCGCGACGTTTACCGGCTGCTTTTTCGTCTTTTTTGCCGAACGGATGAATGCGCCGAAAACGCAGAAACCGTCGGAAGAAGCCGAAGGGACGTCCGCCTGGGAGCACAAGCTCTCCCAGATCCAGGAACTGGTCGATACGTATTTCATCGGCGAGTTGGACGAGGAGAAGCTGGCCGATGCGGCCGCTGCGGGTATGATCGAAGGGTTGGACGATGAGTGGAGCTACTATATCTCCGCTGCGGATTACGCCTCCTATCAGGAGACCGTCACCAATTCCTACGTCGGGATCGGCGTTACCATCACGGCTGAGAACGTAAAAAAGGGTCTGCGTATCATCGACGTGACGCCGGACAGCCCCGCCTATGCCGCGGGACTGGAGATCGGCGATTTGATCCTTGCCGTAGAAGGCACGCCGGTCCTGGACGGCTCCGAGGGCGCTCTGGACCTGGCGGAGACCAAAGATCGCGTCCGCGGCAAGGAGGGCACCAGCGTGACCCTCACGATCTCCCATGAGGAGACGACGCGGGACGTGATCATCACGCGCGCCCGCATCAAAACCGTCAACGTCTCTTGGGAGATGTTGGACGGGAAGCTTGCGCTGATCCGGATCCGCAACTTTGAGCAGGACGCCGCAACGGACGCCATTTCCGCCATCGAGGCTGCCAAAGCGCAGGGCGCCGTCGGCCTGATCTTCGACGTGCGCTACAATCCCGGCGGATACAAGCATGAGCTTGTGAAGCTGCTGGACTACCTGCTGCCGAAGGGCCCGTTGTTCCGCAGCGTGGACTACAACGGCAAGGAAAACGTGGACTACTCCGACGCCTCGTTCCTGGATATGCCCATGGTCGTGCTGTGCAACTATGAATCCTATTCCGCCGCAGAGTTTTTCCCGGCTGCGCTGCAGGAATATCACGCCGCAACCATCATCGGCGAGCAAACCTACGGCAAGGGCCGCTTCCAGACCTCCATGAAGCTGGACGACGGCTCCGCCATCAACATCTCGATCGGCCAGTATACCACGCCCAACGGCGTCAGCCTGGTCGGCAAGGGGATCACACCCGATATTATCGTGGAGCTGAGCGACGAGCAGAAGAAGGAGCTTTACTACAACCTTCTGGACAAGGCAGACGACGCGCAGCTGCAAAAGGCCATCGAGGTGCTGACGAATCCGTAGGGCTGTAGGGACGGCACCCTGCCGTCCGTGGTTCAGAGTTCAGGGTTCCGGGTTCAGAGCCCGCAGCGCGGGCAATCTGCCCGCCCGGTTTGCCGGAGGAAAACAATCAGATAACAGATAATCGTTTCGGTATTGCTGCGCGATGAATTGTAGTTCTATTTGCCAATTCGTTGAATTGGAAAAAAACGACAATTCTCAATTCTCACCGCTCAATTCTAAATACAGGAGCTGTCAATGGAATTAGATCACCAAACAAAACAAACCCTCGCAGAAGTCTCCGCGCTGTTGGTCGCTCACCCAATCGAGACGCCCCGGCTGCTGCTGCGGCCCTTTCGGCCGTCCGACTTGGAAGATCTGTACGAATACCTCGCCCAAAAGGAACAGCAGCGCCTGTCCGGGAATCCACCCTGCGATTCCGTTGACGACGCCAAAATGCGACTGGATTATATCCTGCGCGCGGACCATCCGCAGGCGTATTTTGCCATCGTCCTCAAAGTGGAGGAGAAGGTGATCGGCAATCTCACGGTTCATCAATACCCCTTTCTGGATTCCGATGAGACCCTGCGGGCGCTCCGGGGCGTGACGCTCTCCTACGTCCTCAACGAGCGCTGCTGGCGGCGGGGCCTGATGACCGAGCTGCTGCGGGCAGTCTATTCCTTCCTGTTTGAGCAGGCCAAGCTGGACTATATCCAATCCGGCTATTTCGACTTCAACGAGGCCTCCGGCGGCCTGCAGCGCAAGCTCGGAATGCGCCTTTGGACGGAGGCGTCGTTTGATATGGATGGCGTCGAGTATAAGACCAAAGAAATGATCCTGTTCCGGGAAGAATTTGAGGCAGGAAACAGTTGACAAACGGAAATCCGCCCTGTATAATATAGCGACGCAAAAGTAAAATGTGTCAGAAAGGCGGGACCGACATGGCGAAGGAATTCAAAATCACAAGCATCCGGCTCAAAGAACTGGAAGAGGAACTGAAATACCTCAAAACGACCCGGGAAAAGGAAGTCGCGGAGCATCTGAAGGAAGCACGCTCCTTCGGCGACCTGTCGGAGAACAGCGAATACGATGAGGCGAAAAACGAGCAAGCACAGCTCTACGGCCGCATCGCAGAGGTGGAGAATATTCTGGCCAATGCCGTCATCATTGACGACGGCCTGGACGGCGTGGAGGAATCCAGCATCGGCCGTGTCGGCCTGGGATGCACCGTGAAGGTCCGCGACCTGGAGCTTGACGAAGAGGACATCTACGCGATCGTCGGCTCTCAGGAGGCAGATCCCAAGAATTACCGGATCTCCGATGATTCTCCCTTCGGCCGCGCCATGCTGGGCAAAACAGTCGGCGACGTCGTCACCGTTGAAGCCCCTGCCGGTACCATCCAGTTCGAGATCCTTTCTGTCGAGAAATAATCCGTAGGGGCGCACAGTGTGCGCCACGGGAGGAAGTGCGTTATCGAGACACCACCTCATCCGTCATCGGGCTTCCGTGAGACGCCCGCTGCCACCAGCGCTTAATGTTGCCAGTTGCGTCAGCATAGCTGCCGCACTGGCGATGAAATCCACAACAGTCCCCCGGACTGTTGTGTCCCCTCAAGGGGAAGGCTTTGTAGGGGCGCACAGTGTGCGCCATGTGAAAACATATCAGGCGGCCGGAACTCCGGCCGCCGTATCATATAGGAGGAAGCCCTATGGCAAAGTTTCAACCGCAAGCCGAACTGCCCCTGGTGGACCAGGTTCGCGTCCGGCATGAGAAGCTGCAGGCCTTGCAGCAGGAGGGGAGAGACCCCTTCCAGATCACAAAGTTTGACGTGACCCACCATGCGCAGGAGCTCAAGGACCGTTTTTCGGAAATGGAAGAGCAGACGGTCCGTCTGGCCGGCCGCATCATGTCCAAGCGCGGCATGGGCAAGGCCATCTTTGCCGATTTACAGGACCGTTCCGGCCGCGTGCAGATTTATATCAAGGTGGACGAGATGGGCGAGGAAGCCTTTGCCGACTGCCGCAAGCTGGACGTCGGCGATATCGTCGGCGTCGAGGGCCCCGTCTTCAAGACCGAGCGCGGAGAGATCTCCGTCCGCACCCGCAGCGTCACCCTGCTGTCCAAGTCTCTGCTGCCCCTGCCCGAGAAGTACCACGGCCTCCAGGATAAGGAGCTGCGTTTCCGCCAGCGTTATCTGGATTTGATCGTCAATCCCGACGTGCAGGAGAATTTCCGCATCCGTTCCCGCTTCATCAGTTTCATGCGTCGCTATCTGGACGAGCAGGGCTACATTGAGGTGGAAACGCCCGTCCTGAATACCATTTCCGGCGGCGCTTCCGCCCGTCCCTTTGTGACCCACCACAATACGCTGGACATTGATATGTATATGCGCATTGCCACCGAGCTGCCGCTCAAGCGGCTGATCGTGGGCGGCATGGAGCGGGTCTATGAGATCGGCCGCATCTTCCGCAACGAGGGCATGGACCCCAAGCACAACCCCGAGTTCACTTCCGTGGAGCTGTATGAGGCCTATGCCGATTTCCATCGGATGATGGACATTGCCGAGGGCATTCTCTCCGGCGCTGCGAAGGAGATCCTGGGCAGCTACAAGCTCTCCTGGATGGGCTATGACATCGACCTGACCCCCGGCTGGCCCCGCCTGACCATGATCGAGGCAGTCAAGCGTTACGTTGGCATTGATTTCGGCGCGATCTCCGACGACGCCGAGGCAGTTGCCGCGGCCAAGGCGGTCGGCGTAGAACTGAACGCGGCTGCCGAGCCCACCTGGGGCAACGCCCTGTATGCCTGCTTCGACCAGAAGGTCGAGGAACAGCTCATTCAGCCCACCTTCATCACCATGTACCCGGTTGAGGTCAGCCCGCTGACCAAGCGCAGCCCCGCTGATCCCCGGCTGACGGAGCGCTTTGAGTTCTTCATCGCGCACTCCGAGATGGGCAACGCCTATTCCGAGCTCAACGACCCGATCGACCAGCGCGGCCGTTTCATGAAGCAGATGGAGCAGCGCGAGCGCGGCGACGACGAGGCCGAGATGATCGACGAAGACTTCCTGAACGCCTTGGAGTACGGCATGCCCCCCACGGGCGGCATGGGCATCGGCGTGGACCGCTGCGTCATGCTCCTGTGCGGCGTGGACACCATCCGCGAGGTTATCCTCTTCCCGACGATGAAGCCGACGGACAAGGAGAAACCCGAGACCAAGATTGAAGGGAAGCCGGAAGAACTGCCGGCGGATTTCGAATGCGCCTGCAATACCTGCCCCTCTCAGGAGGCCTGCAAGGCTGCGCAGGAAGCGGCATCGGCAGCCACCGTCGAAGAAAAGATCGACTTCTCCAACGTCGTGATCGAGCCATTGTTCCAGGATACGGTCGACTTCGAGACCTTCTCCAAGAGCGATTTCCGTGCGGTCAAGGTCCTGGCCTGCGAGGCTGTCAAGAAGTCCAAGAAGCTGCTCAAGTTTACCCTCGACGACGGCACCGGTACGCCCCGGACGATCCTCTCCGGCATCCACGCCTATTATGAGCCCGAGCAGCTCATCGGCAAGACCTGTATCGCCATCACGAACCTGCCGCCCCGTCCCATGATGGGCATCGAATCCTGCGGTATGCTGATCAGCGCCGTTCATAAGGAAGGCGAAGAAGAAAAGCTCCACCTTCTGATGGTCGATCCTCACATTCCGGCAGGCGCTAAGCTGTGTTAAATACAGCATTTTGCTGCTGCGCTTTTGACGGGAGTACGGGAGGTATGGGAATGGAACACATGTATAAAGACGTTCAAATCAAGCCAGTCTGTGAGAGCGATGCATATTTTTTGCATTTATTGATGAATGATCCTCCCGTCTTACAACGCTTGAACGAAGTTCCAACTCAGCAGCAAAACTGGATAGACGCGATCAACGAATGGTCTTGCGACGATGATGAGGAGGATTATCTCATCTTTGATGGAAACACCCGAATCGGCTGGCTTGGAGTAAATGGGCTCCTTGGCGAGGACAAAGCAGCGTACTTAAAAATGGCGGTACTGCTTCCCAATTATCAGGGACACGGATTTGGCACTTTCGCAATTCGGGAATTGATGCGCCGCTTGAAGCACAGAGGATTTGAAAAGATTGTCCTGTATACAGACAGCGATAATGATCAAGCACAAGCCTGCTACCAAAAGTGCGGTTTCCGGGTCGTAGAATCACTCGTGGAAACGATGTCAAATGGAATGGCGGTTTCAAGATTCAAAATGGAAGCTTGCTTGCTGTAATTGTGCGCCATCTATCGCGTCGTATGATTCATCAACTGTTGGTTAAGCCCGGCACCCCGGCTGGCGCAAAGCTGTATTGATCCGTTCAGTTATGTAAACTGTTTTTGTTGCTGCGAGCCCATTGATCTGCACAGTGGGCTCGCAGTATCCGTATCAGTCCGGAAAAAGCAAAGTTCTGCAAAGTTTTCAGTTGAAAAACGCAGGTCAATTATGATACAATAGCAGAAGAAACCGAAAGGGCAAAATCCATTGGACTGATACAGGAGGTTGCTATGGAACAGAAAAAGAGACTTGTGACACGCAGTGATTTTGACGGCCTGGCCTGCGCGATGATGCTCCGCGAGCTCAATATCATCGACGAGATCAAGTTCGTTCACCCCAAGGACGTTCAGGACGGCAAGGTTGAACTGTCTTCCAACGATATTACGACCAATCTGCCCTATGATCCGCGCGTTTCCCTGGCCTTCGACCATCACGAATCCGAAATCGACCGTCTGAAGGCCAAGGAAGTCGGTGGCCAGTTGATCATCGATCCCCATGCCCGCAGCGCGGCCCGCGTGGTCTATGACTACTACGGCGGCAAGAAGACCTTTGCGAGAATCAGCGAGGAGCTGATGACCGCGGTGGACAAGGGCGACAGTGCGGATTTCACGCTGGACGAGGTCCTGCATCCCGACGGCTGGGTGCTGCTGCATTATCTGATGGATCCGCGCACCGGACTTGGCCGCTTCCGCAATTTCCGCATTTCCAACTATGATCTGATGATGGAACTGATCGGCTACTGTATGGATCATTCGATCGATGAAATTCTGGCCCACCCGGACGTGCAGGAGCGCGTCGTGCTCTACCGCGAGCAGGCGGCACTGTTTGAGGAACAGCTCAAGCGGATCGCCAAGATCTACGGGAAGGTCGTGGTTCTCGACCTGCGCGAGGAGGAGATCATCCACGCCGGCAACCGCTTTATGATCTACGCTCTCTATCCCGAGACGCAGATCTCGGTTCATGTGGCCTGGGGCTTCCGCAAGCAGAACACGGCCGTCATGATCGGCAAGTCGATCTTCAACAAGGCCTCTCAGGTCGATATCGGTGAGCTTTGCCTGCGCTACGGCGGCGGCGGACACCGCAACGCCGGCACCTGCCAGCTCGACAATGACGTGGTCGACAAAGAGCTTCCCAACATCATCGAGGCGCTCAACGCCTGATCAGAAATCATAAGCGCCGGTTCCCTGTGTGCAACGCACAGGGGACCGGCGCTTTGTCAGACTTGGATCACGGAAGCTCCAGCGCTTCCTTCAAAAATGCGGCAATATCGGCCAAGGGGCTGTTCTTGTATTTTTGACGGAGTGGGTTTTTCAGGCCTGCGATTGTCACCGCGTCCTGGAAGAAATACCGACCGTCGGCGCAGTCCAGCAGACGGTAGAAGGCGGCAACGCCTGCGCCGGGTTTCCCGGCCTCTTTTTGGCAGATCTGCAGGCTCGCAACCGCAGAGATGGGATAGCTGATGACGTAGCCGGGGTTATCAAAAAAGTAGAGATCCCGGACCCAACTCATCGGCCGGATCGCGTCGGCATAGGGGACCCGGTGCCCGTCGTTCAGACAGCACTGCTCGTAGATTTCGTCCAGCTTCTCCAGCGTGAGCGTTTCCGGATCCTCGGAATAGACCCGCAGTTCAAAGTCGGCGTAAGTGCAGCGCTCTATGATCCGCTCCAGCAGAAGCTCCGCCAGCGACATGCGGAGGGCTTCAGCCTTTTCCTCCTCCGGCAGCGCCGCGTTGGCCAGAGCCAGGTATACCATCGCCTGAGAAAAGGTTTCCGTTGTTTCTGTGTCGTCATACATCCCGTAATGCACAAAGCAATCGACAAAGTGACCGAATTCGTGGGATATGGAGCCGTAGACGTCCCGGTACTTCAAGGGATTGATGAAGATGATGGGCGCCTCATATTCTGTCAGATAGGTCACAAAGCTGTAATCCCGCTTTTCCGGCGTCGGGCTGAGATCGTACAGCTCGTAGGCAGACAGGAAGCGGCAGGCGTCCCAAATGGGACCGCCCATTTGCTCCGCCGCGGTAGAAAGCAGGGCGATGGGGTCCTCATTCAGCGTGTCGGAATACCCCAGATGGAAATTCGGATCCCGCTCATACAGCGCGTTCGCCACCGGGACGAGATTGTGGCGAACGTCGGAGAGAAAGAGCTCTGCGTCTTCCGGGGTATAATCTCTGCCGAAGCTGTCATAAATGAAGTCAATGTAGTTTTCATAGCCCGAAGCCGCGGCAAGCTGCTGACGCACGCGAACGATCTCCAGATAGAGCGCGCCGATTTCGTCGTGGTACTGCTCTATGTAGGCGCTGTACGCAGCGTCTCGAATCTCGACGGAATCAGATTTCTTCCACTCGTTGAGCAGCTTCGTTTCGCCCGCATAGGTCACGGAGGGGGCGCTGATCAGCGCGTGGTATTGCTCCAGCAGCTTGCTTTCCTGCTGCTGAAGCTCCAGATATTCGGCGCCGCCGTCCGGATTGTAATTTGCATAGTAGTCGAAGTAGAAACCGTCATATTCCCGTTCCAGTATGGAGCGGCAGGGAGAGGCGGCGAAGGCTTGCATCAGTGCGGCATACTTATCCGACAGGAGATTGCTCTGTGCTACACAGTAGTTGTATTCCACCTCATAGTAACTGTCGGTGGTATTCAAAGCGTTGCGGAAGGCGGCGAGGGTATACATGGAGTCAAACTGCATCTGACGGTATTCCAGGTCGAAATAAGCGGCAAGCAGGGCGTCTGTGTCGAGGCTCGTCTTTGCCCGCTCGATCAGCGCGTCATAGTCCGCGATCAACTGTTCGGCGTCCTGGTGAACGTAGGGCATCTCGGCCAGCCGCAGCATGGAGATTTTTTCTCCTCTGTGTTCGGGACCGTAATCCCAGTTGGGCCGATAACGAACCAGACCTTCGTCGTTTTCCGGCGCAGCGGTCTCTGCTGCGGCCGTTGCGGCTTCCGCCGTGCCTGTTTCGGCGGTGCTGCCTGGCTGAGAACTGCTTTCCTCTGCGACTCGCGCAGCAGTGGTGCTTGTGCCGGCGGGACTGTCGGCGCAGCCGGCAAAGAGACTGAGCAGCAGCACGGCTGCCAGCAGCAGGGCGGTGATTCGGCTTTGTTTCATGTTGATCGTTTCCTTTCCGTTTATGAATTACGGCAGCTCCGTGCAGAATTGCGGAAAGACCCCGGTTCTCGGCGTCAGTTCATATGGAAGGCGTCTTTCAGGAATGCTGCGGTCTTTTCCAGGGTAGCTTCCTCAAATGGACTGTCCAGGCCAACCTCTTCAAGAACCGCGGCGAATTTCTTTCCGTGTGTGCGATTCAGCAGACGGCAGAAGGCGTCGACGCCTGCGCCGGGATTCTCCGCTTCCAGCCGGCAGATCTGCAAAGCAGTGACCGCAGAGTCGGAATAGCTGATGACGTAGCCGGGGTAAGCAAAGAAATGCAGGTAGGCGCTCCAATAGTTGCTTTTAAAACGCACGCCGGAAACACCGGAAATGCCGAAATCCTTCATACACTGCCCGAATATGGCGTCGAGATGTTCCACGGTCAGCTCCTCCGGCGCAAGCGCGTAAACCTGCAGCTCAAAGTCCGCATAGGCACCCTCCTGAAGGATGGCGTAAACCAGTAGATCCGACACAGTCGCTCGGAGGTTCGAAGCCCGCGCATCATCCGAGAACGGATCGGCATAGGCAAACGCCAGATACTGCATCGCCTGAGAATAGGTCTCTCCGGTTTCATGGTCCCCGATACTGCCGTAATTGTAATAATAATCGGTAAAATGTCCGAATTCATGGAACAGCGTGATGACCAGATCTTTTGAAGAGGGATCTACGAAAAGAAAGGGCGCCTCATAGTTCCCGAGATAGCTTGTATAGCCGGTGCCCATTTTGTTCCGCGAGTAAGAGACGTCATACAGCTCGTGGCCGGACATGAACCGGAAGGCCTCCCAAATGGGGCCGCCCATCCGTTCCGCGGCAGCGGAAAGGTAATCCACAGACTTTGACTCATCCCAGTAGGAATAGTACGAATACGGACCGGCTATGTTGGGGTTTTTCATCAGCGGAGCAAGGAAGTCTTTGACGCAGGCCAGATACTCACGCGCCTGAGCGGGTGTATAATCCCGCTTGAAGCTGCAGGCATAGCTGTAATCCATGTAGTTCTCATAGCCCTTTGCTTCGGCAATCTTTTGGCGGAGCTTGACAAGCTCGATAAAAATCTGACCGGAGGCCTCGTGGTTCTTCTCAATATCCTGGGGGTTGGTATAATCGGCTGTCGACGCCAGCGCATAGTATTGGGCAAGCAGATCGTTTTCCTGCTTCAGCAGGTCGAGGTAGCTCTCGTCTCCGACGTTGAAATTGTCATAGTCCAGGAAGAATCCTTCGCCGAAATACGCCTTTTCCAGCTCGTCCCGGCAGGGAGAGGCGGCGAAGGCGGCATAGAGCGCGTTTTCCTTTTCCTCTGCAATATCTCCTTGCTCCTCGCAGTAATCGTATTCATCGGCAAAATAGCTGTCATTCATGTCCATGCTATAATGGAAGTACGCCAGGGAACACATCGTTGTGAAGTTGCTGATTTGCACGGCAATCGGGTAATAGTCGGTCAAAAGCGCTTCCGCGTCGCTGCACCCGGGGACCTTCTCCGTGAGCGCCTCAAGATCGGCAATCAGCTTATCCGCGTCCGGGCGGATGTACTCCATCTCGGAAAGCTTCGGGATCGTCAGGGGCTCCTCCGGCAGGAATCTCAGATCCCCGCCATTCTGCATTCGAACCGGAATTTCAAAGTCGAACGTGGATTCTTCGGTCTCCCGGACGGTAGCTTCCTGCGAGACGGTCGAAGAATCCGCCGGGACTGTTTCGGAGGAGCCGGCGGGCTGAGAACTGCTTTTTTCTGTGATTCGCGCAGCGGTGGTGCTTGTGCCGGCGGGAGCGTCCGCGCAGCCTGCAAAGAGACTGAGCAGGAGGATTACGGACAGTAGCAGGGCAAAAATTCGTACGGGTTTCATGTTGAACCTCTCCTTTTTGTTGTTTGATCGCGAGAATCGGGATCATCTGTCCGTTAATGTCAAATATTAAGGAATTGTTACACAATTTTATCACATTTTTTAAAGCAATGCAATATTATTTTCGGCGTCATCGGATCGTTCTATGCAGAAAAGCTTCCCGGTTTTTCTTGCTTTTTTTCGGCCGCTATGGTATGATAGGAAAGATGGAAAGGAGGGGACGACATGGAAAACAGACCGGCGTCTTTCTGGCGGAGCCGGCTTCCCGGGCCGGTGCTTGCGGCGGCGGTGGGCTGTTTTTTTGCGGGCTTCTTTGCCCATGTGTTTGCCTTTACGAACATCCTTCCAAACTCAGACGGCGTCTCCCGGGTGTTTGACGCGCAGCAGATGACCGTCTCCGGACGCTGGTTTTTGCACTACGCCTCCGCCTGGAACGGATATCTCCAGGCGCCCGCGGTCATTGGCTTTTTTGCCCTTCTGTTTTTGTCTGTTTCCGCCGGCCTGACGGCGTCTGTACTCCGGCTGCGGAGCCTTGGCCTGAGCGCCCTGTGCGGCGCGCTGCTGTCCGTCTTCCCGTCGGTCGCCTACACCTTCCTCTATCTGTTCACAGCCTCCGCCTACTGCTTCGGCATCCTGCTGGCAGTGTTGTCGGTCTGGCTGGTTTCCCGTTACAAATACGGTTTTCTGTTTGCCGCGCCGGTGCTGGCCTGCGCCGTGGGCACCTACCAGGCCTATCTTGCCGTGGCGGCCGCCCTGTCCCTGATCTGCGTGCTGCTCTATGCCCTGGAGGGCGAGCGGAGCGCCGGGGAGATCTTCCGCTGCGCTCTCAAGTATCTGACGTTCCTTGTGCTCGGCGTCGGCCTGTATGCGCTGATTCTGTGGGTCTTCCTGCAAGTCAAGGACCTGAGCCTGCTGGACTACAAGGGCATATCGTCCTTCGGGAAGGAGCTGCGCCTCGGGACGCTTCTGGAATCGATCGGGGCTGCCTATCGGAACTTCCTGCGCTACTTCTTTGTTCCGCGCAGCTTTGCCAACTACACCACGCCCGCAGCAGTTGCGGGCAACGCCCTGCTCCTGCTGACGGCGCTCTGGGCCTTTGTCCGTGTCGTGCGCCGTGTGGGCTTCCGGCGGCGGCCCGGGGCTTTTGCGCTGACGCTGCTCCTCTGCGCGCTGCTTCCGCTGGCCCTGAATCTGACGGTCCTGATGGGAGAAGCCATGCCGATCATGCGCTATTCGCTGGTGCTGACCTACGTGCTGGCCCTGAGCCTGGTGGACCGCGCCGCGCCGGAGGAAAGCAAAAAACCTGCGGGCAAGAAAAAGCAGAAGCCCACGAAACGGACGCCCTGGCTGCACGGAGCAGCCTGCTGCGCGGCGGGGCTGCTGCTGATCCTCAGCTTTCAGATCGACAATCTGGCCTACACCGTCTCTGCGCAGGCGCACCGGGCCACGGAATCCTTTGCGACCCGTCTGGTGGAGCGGGTGGAATCCACCCCCGGTTATCGAAACGGGATGGAGGTCGTCATCATCGGCGGCTTCCCGTCAAACGTGTATTACAGTGAGATCGAAGCCTTTTCTCTTGTGGAGGATTACAGCAATCTTTCCAGCTCGGTCATCCCGCTGAACAAGCACGTCTACTATTATCTTAACGACTGGATGAACGTGCCCTGGAAGACCCCGAGTGAGGAAAAGCTGCAAGCGGTGTCCGACAGCGCACAGTTTCAGGCCATGCCCCTCTATCCGGACGACGGCAGCGTCGTGATCGCGGACGGAAGGGTCATCGTCAAGCTGGCCTCCCGATATACACCGAAAAAGGCGTACGAAATCGCCTATGAAAACCGAAGATAAAGCGAACTGCCTGCGGGCAGTCGGCGCATAAGAAAGGAATCATACGAAAATGGACATTCATGAACGCTTTGTGCTCCAGGACTGCCCCCATTGCGGCGGCGCAGGTATGTTGGAGGAAGAGAACGGCTGGTGCGTCTACGCTGTCTGTATGGACTGTGGCTGCCAGACCGCGCCGTTTGAATATCGCACCCCCGCCGAGCGGGAGAAGGCCGCCGAAACGGCAGCCATGCTCTGGAACGTCGGCAAAGTGATCCGCCAGGAGAACGGCGAATAACGAGTGAGAAATAAAAAAGGAGGTTAATTCCATGAAAACCAATACTGCGGTCAAAGGTCTCATTGATTTTCTGAGCAAGAGCCCCTCTGCGTTCCATGCAGTCGAGAATTTGCGGCAAATGCTGCTGGCGGACGGTTTTGCTGAGCTGCCCGAGAGCCGTCGTTGGGACGTTAAGCCCGGCGGTCGCTATTTCACCACCCGCAACGGCTCCAGCATCCTGGCCTTCCGCGTGGGCACCGAGCTCTCCGAGCCCTGCTTCACTCTGACTGCCTCTCATTCCGATTCTCCCTGCTTCAAGATCAAGGAGAACGCTGAGCTGCGCGTCCGCGACAAGTACGTCCAGCTCAATACCGAGGGCTACGGCGGCATGATCTGCTCCACCTGGATGGACCGGCCGCTCGGCGTGGCGGGCCGCGTCCTGGTGCGGGTCAAGACGGAGGCAGGGGAGCGCTACGAGACCCGGCTTCTCGACTTTGACCGCGATCTGGTCCTGATCCCCAATATGGCCATCCACATGAACCGCAAGATCAACGACGGCTATACCTTCAACAGGCAGATCGACATGGTCCCGCTCTTCGGCTCCGGCAAGCTGAAAAAGGGTGCGTTCAAGGCCATGATTGCCAAGGAACTCGGCGTGGCCGAGGCGGATATCCTGGGCTCCGATCTCTTCCTGTATAACCGCATGGCGCCCACCGTCTGGGGTGCGGAAAATGAATACGTCTCCGCCGGCCGTCTGGACGATCTGGAATGCGCCTACGGCACGTTGCGCGGCTTCCTGCAGGGCAAGAACGAGAAGACCATCCAGGTCTGGTGCTGCTTTGACAACGAAGAAGTCGGCTCCGGCACCAAGCAGGGCGCAGATTCCACCATGCTGGAGGACGTGCTGCGCCGCATTGCCAACGGCCTGGGTTTCGACGATGAGGACTACCGCTGCATGACCGCCCGGAGCTTCATGCTCTCCTGCGACAATGCCCATGCGGTCCACCCCAACCACCCGGAGAAGACCGACGCCACCAACTGCACGTTCATGAACGAGGGCATCGTAGTCAAGGCCCATGCCGGACAGAAGTACACCTCCGACGCAGTCTCCGTGGCCCTGTTCCGCGGCGTTTGCGAGAAGGCCGGCGTGCCGGTCCAGTTCTTTGCCAACCGTTCCGACGAGAACGGCGGCTCTACGCTGGGCAATATCGCGATGGCGCACGTGTCCATGAATACCGTCGATCTCGGTCTGCCCCAGCTTGCCATGCACAGCAGCTACGAGACCGCGGGCGTGCAGGATCTGAAATACCTCGAAACTGCCAGCGCGGCCTTCTACGGCACGCACTTTACGGCAGACGGCAAGGGCGGCTTCGCGGCTGAATGAAGTATTTGCTTGCGCAAATATGAAGTATGCTTCGCATTTGAAGTGTGCTCCGCACATGAAGTATGGCTGCGCCATATCTCTCGCGCGTCCAAATATGCGCGGCAGCGCATACTTCATATCCGCGCCGGCGGGTACTTCATATTCCGCAGGAATACTTCATATCGCCGCCAGGCGATACTTCATCCAACCACAGGAGGCTGCCGATGTTCCAAAAGCTTACTGATACGTCATATGCCGTCTCCGCCTGGTCCGGCGGGACGACGACGCAGCTTGCAATTTTTCCGCCGGAGGCAAAGTATGCCGACCGGGACTTCCTTTGGCGGGTCAGCTCTGCCACGGTGGATCTGGAGGAATCGGACTTCACCGCCCTGCCGGACTATGACCGCCTGATCGCCACCCTGCAGGGGGAGATCGTACTGACCCACAACGGCGGCGCGCCGATAAAGCTTCACCCTTTCGAGGTCCACGCCTTTTCCGGTGCGGACGCGACGCACAGCGTCGGCTGCTGCACGGACTTCAACCTGATGCTCCGCCGCGGCCGCGCCGCCGGAACCATGGAGGCTTTGCGTCTGACGGACGCACCGACCCGCCTCTCCGTAGGGACAAGCATTGCTTGTCCGAAAACCTCCCCTGCAAGCAGGGGAGGAGGAGCGCCGCAGCGCGGCGCGGAGGAGGGGTGCCTCCCGCCCGAGGTACCAACTGCCCCCGCTGTAGGGACAAGCATTGCTTGTCCGCCCAATGCCTCTGAAGAGACGCTGCTTCTCTACTGCGCAGAGGGTTCCTGCACCGCAACCGTAGGGGCGGTTGAAACCTCCCCTGCAAGCAGGGGAGGTGGAGCGCCGCAGCGCGGCGCGGAGGAGGGGTGTTGCCCGCAACCCGCAGCGGCTATCCCCGTCTCCCTCCGCGCAGGCGAAACCCTCCTGCTGACTGCCCCCGCAGCGCTGACCTTCACCGGCGAGGCCACCCTCATGCTCTGCCGGATCCGGACTGACAACAAAACGTAATCATAATAATATGGGGACAAACCTGTGCGGTTTGTCCCCATATTATTATGGCTGAGATATTTTTTCAAGACACGCAAGCATTTTTCCGGCACAACGAAGATCGACTTCTGCGTAATAATCTGCCTCGGCATCTGTGAACGCACTTTCATCCATGGCATCAAACTTTGCTGTCATTTCTATTTCTTTTTGTACTAAGGCAGTGTACGTTGCAAGCTGGGAAGTATCACTTGCGTCATAGCTTTCCATGAATGCGCAGTAAGAATCGATAAACTCCTCATAACTGTCAATAGCTTCTTTGACTTCGGGGCGTATGATACTTTGATCTATACCGGTATCAGTCAAAGTTGCCTTTTCCGTTTCCTGCTCTTTTTCTGCGGTTGTAGATTCTGGCACGCTTGTTGCTGCAGTTGTTTTGCTTCCGGTGCTTTCCCTTGGAACTGCGCGAGTTTCGGCTGTGCGAGATTCCGTTGCTACAACCGGCGTAGTTCTATCGTTAGAAGATGAACGGGAAGTTGAATTGGAGCCAGAACCGGAGCCTCTGGATTTGACGGCCGCAACGATGATAATGACGAGAACGATAATGAACCATGGCTTCTGGGTGATCGATTTCTTCGTTTTTTCTGCTTTCTTTGAACGATTCAGTTCAACGGGCTTCGAGAAAATACTTGCTTTCGAGGGTTGACCCTGCGCATAGTTAGCGCCAGTTTGCTGCTGGCCTTGCGCGGTGTTGGCAGACTGATAGATTTGCGCTCCACATTTCGGACAGAATTTCGTGCCGTCTTGGACGGCGGTTCTGCAATTTGGACAGTACATTTTTAACGATCCCTTCTATACTCTTTTTATAAGTGCTTTTCCTGCACGTTTTAAACGTAGTACGGGTTTGGTTTTGAGAGAATCTGAAAGATGTCAATGATCCAACCGAATCCAAAAAGACCGAATGTAAACAGATACAGGATTCCGAGATTGGAATTGCCCTCATAGAACTTGTGCGCACCGAAGTAACCCAGAAATACACATAACAGCAGAGCGACCCATTTGTCCTTTGGCGTTCCGGTATTGACGGATACGTTGACTTGCTGGCTGACGGGCGTCTGATTCGCCGGAGGCTGATAGAAAACGAAGGTTGGCTGCTGCGCTTTCAGCTCCTGAACTTGTCTTCCACATTTCGGACAAACGACACAATCTGCGTTAATTGCTTCACCGCAATAAATACAGAATTTTTGATTGTCCTTTCGTGTTTGTCTGGTATCGTCATAATACCTTGTTCCGCAGCTTTGACAGACGAGCATGCCGTTTTGCTGAACGATTTCCCGGCTTCCGCACATTTGACAAACGATAGCTTTCATCTTTTCCTCCTTTACTCACAAATCACTTCTAAAACGGACAAAGCGGAGTGCAGCTTTTTTTCTCAGAAAAGACAAAAAATGTGCAGCCCCAATCGAAGCTGCACACGAAAAACGCATACCCCGATTGCTGCTACACAAATCGATGACCCAACAAAAGGCGCCAAAGTGGAGATGCGCTTTTACCATAAGTAAAAATGCACCTTTTGTTGGAAAATATTCGATTTGTGTAGCACCTTCATTATATCATAGGAGGTCTTTCTGTTCAATCCTTTTTTCAAAAAATTGGACCGATTTTGAATACAGAAGGTTTTTTTCAGCTTCCCTCTTCCATTTTAGAAAACTTATGATACAATAAGAACAGATAATAAAAAAGAGAGGAGCACCAATCATGACCCAGGAACTGATGAAGCGCATCTTCGCGGAAACCGATTTTGTTCACCGCAGCGGCACGCCGGAGGAGCTCCGCGTGGCCGAATATCTCAAGGCCCAATGCGACGCGCTGGGCGTCCCGGCCTGGATCGAGTCCTTCCCCGTGGCCATGGGCGAGATCGAGGAGGCCCACGTCTACGCCGACGGCAAGGAGATCCCCTGTAAGGGCTTCTTCTGCTGCGGCAGCGGCGAGGTCGAAGCCGAGCTCTACTATATGCCTGCCCAGGATCCGGTCTCCGTGGCCGGCGCCAAGGACAAGATCGTCCTGATGGACAGCTCCGGCATCGGCTTCTTCGGCTATCAGGATCTGATGAAAGCCGGCGCCAAGGGCATTCTGTTCCAGTACGGCGATATCCATTATCCCATTGACGACATTGACGAGCGCGACCTGCGCGCCGCCGTAGTCGGAGAGGAGCAGAAGGTCCTCTGCGCCATGCTGAACACCGCAGACGCCGTGAACCTGCTGCGCAGCGAGACCAAGCGCGTCAAGATCAGCATCCGCCAGCGGGAATACGAAGGCAGATCCAACAACGTGATCGCGGAGCTGCCCGGCAAGCGGGACGAGTGGATCGTTCTCTCGGCCCACTACGACACCACAGCGCTTTCCCACGGCTCCTACGACAATATGTCCGGCTGCGTGGGTATCCTCGGCGTGCTGGAGGCTTTGAAGGACAAGCCGCTGAACTACGGCCTGCGCCTGGTGTTCTGCGGCAGCGAGGAGCGCGGCCTGCTGGGCTCCAAGGCCTATACCAAGGATCATGAAGCCGAGCTGCCCAAGATTGCCCTGAACGTCAACCTGGACATGATCGGCACCTGGCTGGGCAAATTCATTGCCAAGGTCTCTGCGGAGGACAAATTGGTCCACTATCTGAGCTACATCGGCGCGGAGCTGAGCTTCCCGGTGGAGGCCAAGCAGGGCGTCTATTCCAGCGATTCAACCCCCTTTGCCGATAAGGGCGTCCCCGCCCTGTCCTTTGCCCGTCTGGCTTCGCCCAATGCTGCCCCGATCCACTGCCGTTACGACCTGCCCGAGGTCCTGTCCATGGCACAAATGGAGAAGGATATCGCTTTCATCGCGGAGTTTACCCGCCGCATGGCCATGTCCGCCGTTTGTCCCGTGGGCCGCGACATTCCCGAGAAGGTCAAGACCGAGCTCGACGAATACCTGTTCCGCAAGCGTCGCGCCTGAGCCTTCCCCTTGAGGGGAAGGTGCCCCAGTGCGCACACTGGGGCGGATGAGGTGGTGCCCCAGCAACGCAATTGAGAGTTGAGAATTGAGAATTGTCGGTGTTTTGCAGATTGCCATCTGCAAAACGAAAAACGATGAAGCCGACAGCGACGCGAAGACAGAGCCAGCGCTACAGGCCGTAGGGACGACTCGGAGCCGTCCGCATATTCCTTTTTTCATCGTTCAAATGGCAATTTGAACGATACCATCACTTTCAACGTTCCATTTTCAACTTTCAACTGTTTTTCCCCTGGCACACACTGTGCGCCCCTACAGCACAACGGTGCAGTTCCCTTTTAATTCTTACTTCTTCCCAATAAAGGAGATCCACCATGCAATACAAACAATTAGGTAATTCAGAGCTCAAGGTTTCCGCCATTGCCCTCGGCACCTGGGGGCTGGGCGGCGGCAGCGTCTGGTCCGACAAGGATTCCACCGCTGCTGAGGCTGCCCGTCTGCTGGACGCCTGCAAGGCGCAGGGGATCAACTACATTGACACCGCCCCCGTCTACGGCACCGGGGCCAGCGAGGAGCTGCTGGGTGCTGCGCTGCAGGGCCGCCGCCACGACTTCATTCTCCAGACCAAGTGCTCGCTGAACTGGAGAGGGGAGGGCGGCAACTTCCACTACTCCCGCGACGGCTACACCGTCAACAACGATACCCGGCCCGAAGCCGTCCGCCGCGACGTGGAGGATTCGCTTCGCCGCATGAAGACCGACTATCTGGACTCCGTGATCGTCCACTACGTCTGCAAATCCTTCCCCGTGGCCGAGACGGTCGGCGCGCTCGAGGATCTGATCCGCGAAGGCAAGATCCGCGCTTACGGCCTGTCCAACAGCCAGCCCGCAGACCTGGACGAATATCAGTCCGTGCCGGAAAAGAAGCAGGGCGTCAGCGTGGTGCAGGAGTTTTTCAGCATTCTCTCGCCCTTCCACGGCCGTGACTACTTCCCCGTCTGCGAGAAGTACAACACCACCTTCCAGACCTATGGCGTCCTGGAGGAGGGCTTCCTGACCGGCCCTGCCTTTCTGGAGCGGAAGTTTGCCAAGACCGACATCCGCTCCCGGATCCCCTGGGTGCAGGAGCAATACCACGACGGCCTGCGCAAGGCCTTCGAGACCTGGACGCCGCTGTGCGAGGAAAAGCATTGCAGCTTCGCCCAGCTCGTCGAGGCCTGGGCGCTGGCCCAGCATCCCAATATGAGCCTGCTGGTCGGCATGCGCAAGCCTGAAAACGTAGCCGACACAGTTCGCTGCCTCGAGCTCAAGCTGACGCCCGCCGAGCTGACCGCCATGGAGGAGACCGTCAAATCCATCCAGGTCGAGGTGCTGGACAAGTAAAAAGAAAACCGTTTCCGTTCTGACAAGCCGTGCGCGTAAAGGAGTACGAGAAATATGAACATCTACGCCGCAGCGTCGTTGTTTGCCATTCTGATTCTGCTGTATTGGGTGATTTCCGAGGTGTTCACGGTTCTGTTCCGCCTGATCGGACTGCCGGAGGAGAAGGCTCGCTTCCAGGTGATCTCCCTGCTGACGGGGACGGGCTTTACCACGCGGGAGAGCGAGATGATCCTCTCCACCCGGTCCCGCCGCCGTCTGGCCAGGATCACCGTGCTGTTCGGCTATGTGTTCAATATCACCTTCGTTTCCACCGTGGTGAACGTGTTCCTGTCCGCGGGCGCGGGCGGCTTCGGCTCCTCGGTTTTGAGTATGCTGATCCCGCTGGCGACGCTGGCTGCCGTGTTGAGCCTGTCGAGGACCCGCGAGGTGCGGATGTGGATAGATCGCCGCATCGAACGCGCGGCGGACAGCTTTGGCAGCAACCGCAACGCCAACGGCGTTATGCGCATTGACGAGTTGGGTCCACAGACCATCGCCCGTGTCAGCATCAAAACGGTTCCGGAGGATCTGGAGGAAAAGACCCTCTCGCAGTTGGCCCTGAAGCCGAAATGGGATATTCTGGTCCTTATGGTGGAACGTGCCGACCGCACGACCGAAAATCCAACGGCAAAGACGGTGTTCCGCGCGGGCGACCGGGTCACGGTCTGCGGAGACTATCGAAAAATCTGCCAGGTCTTCCAGGCCCGCGAACGCTTTTCCGACAATTGAACGCAGCCATGTAGCGGCGCACACTGGTGCGCCACGCTGCCAAACGAACCTGAAACAAAGGAGCCTTACATGAACGATGAAGCGCTGATCTGGAATGTTACGCATACCGAAGCCCTGCTGCACACGCCTGTCTTTGACGTCCTCGCCCAGAAGGAGGTCTCCGCTTCCGGCCATTCGGGGACCTATGTCGCGATGCAGGCTCCGGACTGGGTCATGGTGATCCCGGTGCTCGGCGAGGATTTTCTGCTGGTCCGTCAGTGGCGGCACGCCGCCCGCTGCCTGACCACGGAGTTTCCCGGCGGCGTCCGGGACGGGGACGAGGATCCTGCCGAGACAGCGGCGCGCGAGCTGCTGGAGGAGACCGGCTTCCGGGCGGGAACGCTTCGTCTGCTCGGACGCTGCAATCCCAATCCCGCCCTGTTTTCCAATACCTTTCATTGCTATCTGGCGCAGGAGTTGATTCCCACCGGAGTCCAACACCTGGACGCGGACGAGCTTCTGCGCTATGAGCGTCGCCCGATCCGCGAGGTTGTGGCCGCATTCGGCAGCCCCGAATTCAGCCACGGCCTGATGGGAACTGCCCTGGCCTTCTACCTGCGGGAGAAGCAATAATATGAAAAACCGGTCGCCCGCAGGCGACCGGTTTTTCAAAGCCTTCCCCTCAAGGGGAAGGCTCCCCAGTGCGCACACTGGGGCGGATGAGGTGGAGTTGTTGTATGGAATGATGCCGATAAACGGAAAAGTTACAGCGAAGAATAGCCGAAGCTGTTGACCAGGGCGTCCAGACGGCGGCCGGCCTTGCAGTAGGGGCAGTCGCGGTAATCGTAGCTGGCGTAGTTGGGCAGGTCCCGGATGTCGTAGACGGAGTGGACCAGAATGCCGGCGGATTCGGGGACGGTGCTGTAAAGGGCGGCGATGCCGGCGGCCTGGCCGCCGTAATAGCGGATGGCCTCAATGGAGCGGTTGGCCGTGAAGCCGGTGGTCACGCTGGCCATCAGGATCAGGACGTGCTTGTCCCGGATCAGGGGCTGTGCGTTGTCGCGGAAAATGATCTGGCTGTTGGCGTTGTATTCCGGCTCCAGCACGCAAATATCCCGATGTTCGTTCACACCGCGGGGAGTGTTGACCAGTTCCCGGGCCAGGCAGGTGCCGATGACGGCGGTGCCGTCCAGACAGAGAATGGTGTCTACCAGGTCAGTTGCGTACTTGGGAGCCAGTTCCTTCGCAACGGCGATGGCCTCCTCCAGTCGGGTCTTTTGGGCGGAGATGTCAATGTAGTAATTGATATGGCTGTGGTTGGTGGCGAAGTGGCCACGGGCCACGCGGAACGGGACGTTGCCTCTCTTGATGGGCAGCTCTTGGATCTCGATCATGTTACAGTCCTCCCTTTTTAGTTTGCGCGTATGCGTTATCGTGTTCTGCGGGAAAAACAAAAAAGCGGCCTTTATCCGGCAGCAGAGACCGGGAATCATCGCTTTTTTTCATTGTAACTCCAAGACGGGGGCTTTGTCAAGAGCTTCTGCCTTTCCGTTGACAAAAAAATGATTTTTCGGTATAATACTAACAAATATAGTATAAGGGGGAGTTGGCCGTGAACAGCAACACCGTTTTGCAGGCTGTCGGTTATTTTTCCACGGTTTTGATTTTGATCTCTTTTTTGATGACCTCGGTGCTGAAGCTGCGGCTGGTGAACCTGATCGGCTCAGCCATCTTTGTGGTGTTTGCCTTCCTGACACAATCCTATCCGACGGCGATCATGAACGTGGGTCTGTGCATCATCAATATTTACTTCATCATTCGCCTGCTGCGCTCCAAACGCCTGACGCTGATGCTGCCGATTGCCCTGGACAGCGCCTATCTCCGGGCCTTTGAGGAGCTTTACCGGGCGGATATTCACCGCTATTTTCCAAACTTCGATCCCAATGCGTCCCAGGCGGACACCGCCTATTTCGTCTACTATGACATGGACCCTGCCGGTCTGACCATGGGCCGCAGGACGGAGGACGGCACGCTGGAGCTGCTGCTGGACTATACCATTCCCAAATACCGGGACGCCTCCGTGGGCCGCTTTCTCTATCCCCATCTGCTGGGCGAGGAGGGCTTCACCGCGCTGGAGCTCCGCAAACCCACCGCGTATCACGAGAAGTATCTGAAAAAGGTCGGCTTTCGCAAGGAAAACGACTGCTACCGGCTGACGAACAACGCGTAAACGCTTGAATTATGGAGGACTCACCATGAAGCTGCTCTATGCCGAGGACGAACGCAGCCTTTCGGAGGCTGTGGTGGACGTTCTGGAATACCACAAGTATAAGGTGGACGCCGTCTATGACGGCCAGGATGCGCTGGATTACGCCGAAAACGATCAGTACGACGGGATCATCCTGGACGTCATGATGCCGCGCAAAAGCGGCTTTGAGGTTCTGCGTGCGCTCCGCGCAAAAGGAGACCGCACGCCCATTCTGCTGCTGACTGCCAAGGCTGAGGTGGAGGACCGGATCCAGGGCCTGGACCTCGGCGCGGACGACTATTTGCCCAAGCCCTTCGCCATGGGCGAGCTGCTGGCCCGCATCCGGGCCATGCTCCGCCGCAGGGAGGAGTTTACGCCGGATCTTCTGACCATGGGAAATCTTTCCCTGGACCGCCAGAGCTATACCCTTTGCGTGGGGGAGAACCGGCTGTTGCTGCCCAAACTGGAATTCCAGATGATGGAGCTGTTTCTGCTGAACCGCGGGATCTACCTTTCCACCGAGGACATTCTGGTAAAGGTCTGGGGCTATGACACGGATGCGGAGATCGGGATCGTCTGGGTCTATATCTCCTATCTGCGAAAGAAGCTGACGAGCCTGGGGGCAGACGTAGCCATCAAGGCGAAACGGAACATCGGCTACACGCTGGAGTTGACGACATGATTCGTACGCTGAAACGAAAATTCATCATGGCGGCCATGGTCGCCGTTACGGTGCTGCTGGTGACGATCCTGGGCATTCTGAACCTGGTCAACGCCTGGAGCACCCGGCAGGAAAGCCTGCGTCTGCTCGATAATCTGATCCAGATGGAGACGCAGATCCCCCCGGAGCTGCCGGAAGGGGAAAGCTTTCCCACGTTTCCCGAGGGGGAACGGCCCTTCCGCGGCGGCGAAGACCGGGACCGCGGCTTTATGATGGGCCAGTTGACGGAGAATGATCGCATGTCCGCGGTTTTCTTCGTTGTCAGAATGCAGGACGGATCTGTCACCGGGACGGATCTGAGCCGAATCTCCGCCGTCTCCGAAGCTGAGGCTGCCGCGCTGGCGGAAGCGGCGTCCGCTACGGGAAAGACGGAGGGCAGCGTGGACAACTATCGTTACGCCACCGCGCAGGCAGGCACCGGCGAGACGGTCTACGTTTTCCTGGAGGTCTCCAATCGGCGCAACGCCGTGCTGCGCGTGGCGGCCCTCTCCGCGCTTGCCGGCTTTGCAGGCTGGCTGCTGATGCTTGGCCTGGTGGTGCTCCTGGCAAGGCGCACCATTGCGCCGATCGCGGAAAATATGGACCGGCAGCGGCAGTTTGTGACCGACGCCGGACATGAACTGAAAACCCCGCTTGCCATCATACAGGCCAATACGGAGGCCATGGAGTTGATCCAGGGCGAGAATAAATGGAGCCGCAACATCAAGGCGCAAACGGCCCGCTTGACCGAGCTGACCCGGAATCTGCTGACCCTGGCCCGGGCCGAGGAGATTCCCGCGCAGGGCAGCTTCGCCTCGGTGGACTTCTCAGCTCTGACAACGAAGACCGCGCAAATGTTCCAGACGCCGATGGAGCAGAAGGGCCTGAGCCTGGAAGCGGAGACAGAGGCGGGAATCAGCGTTCGCGGCCAGGAGGCGCAGCTTTCCAATCTCTGTTCGATCCTGTTTGACAACGCCGTGAAATACGCCACAGAGGGCTCCGTGCTGCGCCTGCGTCTGCGAGCCGAGGAGAAGACTTGCACCCTGCGGCTGGAAAACCGCTGCGACAAGCTGCCGGACTGCCCGCCGGAGCGGCTCTTTGACCGCTTCTACCGCGCGGACGCAGCCCGGACCCAGTCCACCGGCGGCTTCGGCATCGGCCTTTCCGCGGCTCAGGTCATCGTCCTGCAGCACCGCGGCCGCCTCGAAGCGGAATACCCCGCGGAGGACCGAATCGCCTTTACCGTCACGCTGCCAGTGCAGCAAGTGACAGGTGACAATTGACAGTTTTACACCCGCCTGCAGGGACGGCACTCTGCCGTCTGCGAACTCCACCCATCCTTTGAAGCCAATTTCAAAAAATGTGAGGTAATACCTAACATACAAAGCAAGCCAAACCGGGTATAATCTGGTTGGGTGATGCAAATGGACGAGATAAAGCCGCAGGGCTCAATCTACGACGTGATTCGACGAAGCATTCGCAGGTATCGAAAAGCACAGGGGATGACCTCGGCGGAGTTGGCTGAGTTGGCTGGCCTTTCCCATGTTTTCATTCGCCAGATTGAAAGCGAGAAAACAAGATATAACTTTTCTGTGGAGACGTTTTATACGATTTCGCAGGCACTTGGCGTTGGAATGGACGCCCTGGCCCAAGAAGCAGAGCCAAAATAGTCCGGGAACAGCACAGACGCTGCTCCCGGACATTTTTTGTCAATTGTCACCTGTCACTTGTCACTTTTTCAATGCGACTGCCTTCCGGCACTTCTCGGCCAGCACTGCGGGGGTCAGACCGTAGTATTCCAGCACGGCGGCGGCGGTGCCGCTGCGGCCGAAGGTGTCGTTGACGCCGTGACGCACGACGGGAACGGGGCAGTTCTCGGCCACCAGCTCAGCCACAGCGCCGCCCAGGCCGCCCAGAACGGAGGCCTCTTCGGAGGTGACAATGGCGCCGGTTTCCCGGGCTGCTTTCAAAACCAACTCCGCATCCAGGGGCTTGATGGTGTGCATATCGATGACGCGGGCGGAAATGCCCTCTGCTGCCAGTATCTCCCGGGCCTGGCGGGCCATGCCCACCATGATGCCGGTGGCGATGATCGTCACGTCGCTGCCGTCGGCAATCGTGACGCCCTTCCCAAGCTCAAACTTGTAGTCAGACAGCTCGTCGGTGAAGATCTCGGTGGCGGAGCGGGCCAGACGGAGATAGGCGGGGCCGTCGTAGTTCAGCAGGGCTTCTACGGCCAGCCGCATTTCGTGACCGTCGCAGGGGCAAACCACAGTCATGCCGGGAATCTGCCGCATCAGGGCCAGGTCTTCGGTGCACTGATGGGTGGCGCCGTCCTCGCCGACGGAGATGCCGCCGTGGGAGCCGACGACCTTGACGTTCAGATGGGGATAGGCGACGGAGTTGCGGACCTGCTCGTAAGAGCGGCCGGCAGCGAAGATGGCGAAGGTGTTGGTAAAGGGCTTCAAACCGGAGGCAGCCATGCCCGCGGCAATGCCGATCATGTTATTCTCCGCGATACCGCAGTCGAAGAAGCGCTGGGGATAAGCGGCCCGGAAGTCCTTTGTCTGGGTGGCCATGGCCAGGTCTGCGTCCAGGACCATCAGTTCGGGGTACTTCTCGGCAAATTCTACCAGGGCCTTGCCGTAGGCAGCCCGCGTTGCAATTTTCCCTGCCATATCATTTACCCTCCAGTTCTTTGATTTTGCGTTCCAGTTCTGCCTTTGCGATGGCAAACTCATCGTCGTTGGGGGCTTTTCCGTGCCAGCCGGCCTGGTTCTCCATGAAGGAGACGCCCTTGCCCTTGACGGTGGCCATCAGAATGGCGGTGGGCTTTCCCTTTGTCCGCCGGGCTTCGGCCAGAGCGGCCAGGATCTGCGCGAAGTCGTGGCCGTCGATCTTGATCACGTGCCAGTTGAAGGCTTCCAGCTTTTTGTCCAGCGGCTCAGTGGGCATGACGTCCTTGGTGGCGCCGTCGATCTGCAGACCGTTCACGTCGATGAAGGCGCACAGATTGTCCAGCTTCCACTTGGCGGCGGCCATCATGGCCTCCCAGATCTGGCCTTCGGCCAGCTCGCCGTCACCGCAGATGGCATAGGTGCGCCAAAGCTTGCCGGTGATTTTAGCGGTCATCGCCATGCCGACGGCAGCGGAGAGACCCTGCCCCAGAGAACCGGTGGACATGTCCACGCCGGGGACGTTCCGCATGTCGGGGTGACCGGAAAGATGGGCCTTGATGGAGCGCAGGAGCTGGAGATCCTCCACCGGGAAGAAGCCCTGCATGGCCAGCACTGCGTAGAGAGCCGGCGCGCAGTGTCCCTTTGACAGGACGAAGCGGTCACGGTCTTCCCAGTTGGGATTATGCGGGTCGACGTTCATCTCGTTGAAGTAGAGAACAGTCAGCGCGTCCGCGCAGGAGAGGGAGCCGCCGGGGTGGCCGGAGGCGGCACGGTGGACGGCGTCCACCGCCAGCAGCCTTGCCTTGTAGGCCGTGACGGCCAGGTCTTTGCCGAACAGTTTTTCCATAGTATCCTTCCTTTGTGTCTGTATTGATGGTTTCAGATTTGAATTACTCTTCGTAAAGGAATTCCGTTTGCCAATAATAGGAGAGAGTTTGCATGAGGTGATATTTTTCCGAGTGCGTCCCCGGAATAGCGGTAGAAAGCACGCCGTTGACGCTCACTCGGCCCTTTGTGGAGTAGACCGGGAAATCGGCCATCATATCCGCCATGGCTTGCAGATAGACGGGGCCGTCGCCCCAGCCCAGCGTGTCGAAGAGGACGTTCATCAGGTAGCAGGGAGATATGGTGGGACCGTTCTGCAATTCCTTTCCTGCAAAGCCGAACAGCGAGCGGGCAGCGTCGTTCATCCAGATCACGTAATCCGTGGAATAATAGTTAAAGAAGCCTTGCTCGGTGGCGAGATCCACATCCATGCCAAAGTGCTCGTAGGCGGCGGTGGTGTAGTTGTTGATGTCTTTGCCCAGCGTGGCCTTGTGGTCGCCGTAGAGCAGCAGGACGATGGGCCGTTCACTGGCCCGGAAGCGCTCGATCAGCACGGACAGCTCTTCGTCGCGTCTGGCGCAGCAGCCGAGATAGTTGTTCATGGCGTAGCCGTCCGGGGTGCGCGCGTCCTTACGGACGTAGCGGCTCGCGTACTTGTTGGAGTTGTAGTAGTATGGGCCGTGCCCCTCGTAGGTGACGGAGAAATTGAAATAGGGGCTGTCATTGGTTTCCAGATGCGCCTGATATTGCTCCCAAATCACGTCGAAGAGTACGTCGTCGTTCGCGATGTTCTCCGCGCCGACCAGCTCGTCAAAGCCGTCTTCCCGGAAGCGGTAGCTGTCAAAGCCCAGATAACGGTCTACGTTCAGACGGTTGTAGAACCAACCGTTGAAGGGGTGCGCGCCTTCGGTGCGGTAGCCCTGCTGCCGCAGATACCAGAGGTAGGAGTTGGTGGGTTTCCGCCAATCCTTCAGCGTGTAGTTGCCGGTTAGGAAGCAGCGCTCCGCGTCCTTGGTGTTGCCGCCGAAGCCGTTGGTGACCAGGGAACCGAGCATCACGGCGTCGTCCACCAGTGCGTGGTAATCGTCGTAGCAGGAAAAATCCAGGGCTTCCTTGTTGCACTCCAGTTTGGAGAGGTCTGCGTAGCTTTCCCGCATGATGACGAAGACGTCCGCCTTCCTCTCGGCGGGAATGTCCGTCTCGGTGTATTGGGCCAGAGTTTGTTCCGCCTTGGACTTGGAATAATCCGAAGGCCTGCCGCTGGCCGTGAAGGCGGAGCGGGTGAAGGAAAAGACCACGCCGCGGGAAGCGTAAATCTCGGTGACCGACCAGGTATTTACGTGGTCGTAGTGCTTGGTCAGATTCAGCATTTCTCCGGAGCAGGCGGCTACCAGAGAAAGGGTCAGCACAGCGGCAGCCGCTGTCAATCCGATCACGCGGCCCATGTTCCAGCGCGGCTTCCAGCGGCTCAGCAGGGCCAGCAGCACCGTGAAGCCCAGCGCGCCGCCCACGGCGATCATAAGCCGGGGGCTCAGCTCCAGCTCATAGCCCTGCGTCCCGGTGATGGCCAGCGCCTCTCGCAGGCAGGTGATGTCCTGGAATTCCAGCGGATCGGAGCGGATGATAATCAGATAATAGTTCCCGATTGCCACGCCGAGCCAAATCAGGGCGGTGAGCAGATAGGCGATCCAGGCCCGCCCGATCAAGGCAAAGAAAACCAGGCAGAAAGCGAAAATCAGGGCAAAATTGATCAAGGGGATCCAGAGATCCTCCCAGTAGCCCAGCCAGATTTCCGGGTTCAGACTGCTGTAAGACAGCCGCAGCGTGAAGTAGGTCAGCGCCGCGCAGCCGACCAGCAGCAGAAGGAGCTGCCAGAGAACGAAAAAAACGCGCTTCTGCTCCGGCAGCCGTTTTTGAAGCACCAAGACCGGCTCCGTTTGCTTTTTCTTTTGGTTTCGTTCCTTTTTTGCCATAGGTTGCCTTCCTCGTTTTGGGTTCAGAGTTCAGAGTCCGTAGGGACGAGCATTGCTCGTCCGTGGTTCAGAGTTCAGGGTTCAGAGTTCAGGGTATGACCTCCCCTGCTTGCAGGGGAGGGGGACCGCCTCAAGGCGGTGGAGGGGTGGCTGTTGTATGTAATTGCTTCCGTAGGGTTCAGAGTTCAGGGTTCAGAGTTCAGAGTCCGTCCCCTGTTGCCGATTGCCTTGTCACCGCTTCTTTGCCAGCGGCTCGCTCTTTTCCTGCGCCTCCTGGAGCAGGCCAATGATCTGATTGGAGACCAAAAACCCCTTCGGCGTCAGGATCCAGCGTCCGTCGGCCTGGTAGAACAGATCCCGCTGCGCCAGCGGCGTGATGGCCTCCAACAGCGGCTCAAAGGGCATGAGATAATTCTTTTCATACTCCTCCGGGGAGATGCCCTGTGTGGTCCGCAGCCGCAGCATGACGTATTCTCCGGCCCGCTCCCGGGCAGGAATGGCGTCACATTCGGAGAGAATGGGAATGTCCTGCTTCAACACGCCGCGGATATAAGTCTGAATATCGCGAACGTAGGTGTAGCGTTTGCCGGCGAAGTCTGAGGCCGCGGCGGGGCCGAAGCCGATGTATTCGTCCCCCAGCCAGTATTTGAGATTGTGACGGGACTCGAAGCCCGGCTTTGCAAAATTGGAAATCTCATACTGTCGGTAACCGGCTTCGTCAAGGATCGACACGGCGTCCAGATACATCTCTGCCTGCAGCTCGTCGGAGGGCAGATTCGCGGCGTCCTTATACTCCCAGAGCGGTGTGCCCTCTTCCACCTTGAGCCCGTAGCAGGAGATATGCTCCGGCTTCAGCTCCAGCACGTGGAGGAGGGTCTCCTTCCACTGCGGCGCGGTCTGATTCGGCAGTCCGTACATCAGATCGACGGAGACGTTGTCAAAACCGCACTTCCGGGCGGCATGCACGGCTGCCCGGGCCTGCTCGTAGTTGTGGGGCCTGCCCAGCTTTTGCAGCACGTCGTCGCGGTCAGACTGTACGCCGAGGGACATCCGGTTGAAGCCCTCGGAACGGAGCTTTTTCAACAGGGAATCCGTCACGGAGTCAGGGTTGGCCTCAAAGGTGATCTCCGCGTTTTTGTCCACGCGGAAGCGATGCTGCAGCTCGGCGAAGATGCGGCGCAGGCTGTCCGCGCCGAAGAAGGAGGGGGTTCCGCCGCCGAAGTAGACGGTGTCTACCACGTAATCCGTGGCGCGGGCCCCGCATTCCTTGAAGTGGACCGCCAGCGCCTGCAGATAGTTGTCCACCAGCCGCCGATCCCGGCTGCCGCCGATGGAGTAGAAGTCGCAGTACTGACACTTGCTGCGGCAAAAGGGAATGTGGATGTAGATGCCCAAGGGCTTTAGTACGTTCATTGTTTACGCTCCTGTGAAGGAATGAAGTATTGCCTGGAGGCAATATGAAGTATTCCTTCGGAATATGAAGGATCTCTTTTGGAGAGATATGAAGTATGTGCGACGCGCATATCTGGAAGCAAGGGAAGGTGTCTCGTGGAAAGTCGTAGGGATGAGCAGTGCTCGTCCGGCATTCGTACCCAGTCGGATCGCCCCGAGAGCGGACAAGCAGTGCTTGTCCCTACATCCGGAAAGATATGGCGCAGCTATACTTCATAAGCAAAGTGTCTTCATACGGCGAAGCCGTACTTCACATTTGCGTCAGCAAATACTTCATTTCTTACTCGTCCATTTTCAGCACGGCCATAAACGCTTCCGACGGCACCGACACAGTGCCGAAGGTGCGCATGCGCTTCTTGCCTTCCTTCTGCTTTTCCAGCAGCTTCTTTTTTCGGGTGATATCGCCGCCGTAGCACTTGGCGAGCACGTCCTTGCGCAGGGCCTTGATCGTCTCGCGGGCGATGATCTTGCCGCCGATGGCGGCCTGGATCGGAATTTCAAACATCTGGCGGGGGATGTTGTCCTTCAGCTTCTCGCAGATGCGCCGGGCGCGGGCGTAGGCCTCGTCGGCAAAGAGAATGAAGCTCAGCGCGTCCACCAGCTCGCCGTTCAGCAGAATGTCCAGCTTGACCAGCTTGGAGGGCCGGTAGCCGATGAGCTCGTAGTCCAGCGAGCCGTAGCCGCGGGTGCGGGATTTCAGCGCGTCGAAGAAATCGTAGATGATCTCGTTGAGCGGGATCTCGTAGTGCAGCTCCACGCGGCTCTGATCGAGATAGGTCATGTCCTTGAACTCGCCGCGGCGGTACTGGCAAAGATCCATAATGTTGCCCACGTAGTCCGGCGGCGTGATGATGCTGGCCTTGACGTAGGGCTCGTAGGCCTGCGAGATCTCCATCGGGTCGGGGTAGTTGATGGGCGTGTAGACTGCGACGTGGCTGCCGTCGGTCTTGTCGATCTCATAGACGACGTTCGGGGCCGTGGTGATCAGATCGAGGTTGAACTCGCGTTCCAGCCGCTCCATGATGATCTCCATGTGCAGCAGACCCAGGAAGCCGCAGCGGAAGCCGAAGCCCAGCGCGATGGAGTTTTCCTGCGTGTAGTACATGGACGCGTCGTTGAGCTTGAGCTTTTCCAGTGCGTCTCGCAGGTCGCCGTACTTGGAGCCGTCGGCAGGGTAGACGCCGGAATAGACCATGGGCTGGCAGGTCTTGTAGCCGGGCAGAGGCTCCGCAGCGGGATTCTCCGCGCCGGTAACGGTGTCGCCCACCCGGGTATCGGAGATGGTCTTGATCGAGGCGGTCAGATAGCCGACCTCGCCCGCGCCGAGGGCGTCGGCGGGAACCATGCCCTTGGGGTGCAGATAACCGCATTCCACCACCTTGTAGACCGCGCCGGAGGCCATCATCTTGACGTCCATACCGGGACGGACGGTGCCGTTCATCACGCGCATATAGACCACAACGCCGCGGTAGCTGTCGTACTGGCTGTCGAAGATCAGCGCTTGCAGGGGCGCCTCGCGGTCGCCCTTGGGGGCGGGTACGTCGCGGACGATCATTTCCAAAACGGAGTGGATGTTGATGCCGTTCTTGGCGGAGATCTCCGGCGCGTCCATTGCGGGCAGGCCGATCACGTCCTCGATCTCCTTCTTGACCTCCTCCGGCCGGGCGGCAGGGAGGTCGATCTTGTTCACCACGGGCAGGACCTCCAGCCCCGCGTCGATGGCGAGGTAGGTGTTTGCCAGGGTCTGCGCCTCGATGCCCTGGGAGGCGTCTACTACCAGCACCGCGCCCTCGCAGGCGGTCAGCGAGCGGGAGACCTCGTAGTTGAAGTCTACGTGCCCCGGGGTGTCGATCAGGTTCAGCACGTAGTCCTGCCCGTCGTCGGCGTGGTAGTTGAGCTTGACGGCGCGCGCCTTGATCGTGATGCCACGCTCGCGTTCGAGCTCCATATTGTCAAGGATCTGCTCCTCCATCTCCCGCTTGTCCACGGTTTTGGTCTCCTCCAGCAGTCGATCGGCCAGCGTGGATTTGCCGTGGTCAATGTGCGCCACGATGGAGAAATTACGAATCTTGGAAAGTTCAGTCATATCATAATCCCTCAAAACAGGCATTCTATCCCTTATAATCCACCACATTATAGCAGACAAAGCCCGGTTTGTAAAGGCCAAAAAAGCTGTTGCGGCGCGCTTCGGCAGCGGCGCGGGACCCGCTTCCCCGCCTGTCATTCTGAACGAAGTGAAGAATCCGTACCCCCGCGGCAAGCCGCAGGCGTAAATGAATCCTGAAAAACGAAAAACTGTAAAATGAAGAATGGGGGTATTCTCAAATTGCCATTTGAGAATGAATTGAAATAGAGACGAGGGACGCGGATTCTTCGCGTTGCTCAGAATGACAGGCACTGAAACGCCCGTGGGTTTTATTATTTTTCAAAAATGAAAAAGCTCTTGACATTCTCGATAATCGAGAATATAATACAGACAGTCAAACTCGAATATCGAGATTGGAGGTCTGACATGGCGCGAGAGAAATTCAAAACCCTGACGGAGCAGATGTTCTACACCCTGCTCTGCCTGCGGGAGGTCTGCTACGGCATGGACATCCTCGACCGCGTTCCGGCCATGACGAACCGCCGGGTGAACATCGGCTCCGGCACGCTCTACACCCTGCTGGAGCAGTTCTTGGACGCGGAGATGATCCGGGAGGTCGGCGTGGAGGGCCGAAAGCGCAGCTATATCCTCACGGAAAAAGGAGAAGAAATGCTGAAAACCGAATGCGAGCGCATGGCGGCCCAGCTCGCGGATTATCAGCGCATCTTTGGAAAGGAGAACAAGAAATGAAACAGACCAAACGAAGCCTCGCGCTCTTTGGCTTTTTTGACCGCGACGGCATCGAGGCCTGGCTCGAGCGGCAGGCCGAGAAGGGCTGGCTCTTGGAGCGTGTGAGCGAGCTGTTCTGGCATTTTCGCCGGATCGAGCCGAAAAAACTGCATTTTTCTCTGGTCTATGACCCCAATGGCTCTGTATTTGACGCCAGGCCCACGGAAGCGCAGTTGGAGTTTCAGGATTTTTGCGCGCACACGGGCTGGAAGCTGGCGGCCTTCAACGCCCAAATGCAGATCTATTACAACGAATCCGCTGCGCCGACGCCCATCGAGACCGATGAGCTGCTGGAGCTGCCCGCGATTCGGACGTCGATCCGAAAGCACTACCTGCCGATGTTTTCCATCTTCACCTTTGACGCGATCTTCTTTTGCGCGCTCTTTTTCTTCCGCCTGTCCTACGATCCCCTTGCCGTCCTGACGAACACGTCCTATCTGCTTTTTGGCCTGTGCGCCATGCTGATGCTGGTCGGTTCGGCGGTAGATTTGATCAGCTTTTTGTGCTGGCGGCGGCAGGCCGGGCGGGCGATCGGGCAGGGAGGCGCGCTTCCCAAAACCAGACGGGTCTTTCCGTGCCGTTACGCGATTCTGCTCCTGCTGTTGCTGTGTTCGGTATTTATGCTGGCCTCCTTTGCAGAGCAGCTTCATTTGAAGACCGGCATCCGTTTTGCGATCCTGAGCTTTGTCGGCATGCTGGGTGGGGCAGGCTGTATTGTTCTGACCTTCGAGCTGATCAAGAGGCGGAGGATGTCGAGGCGGAAGAATCGAATCCTTGCGATCTCCCTTGTCCTTTTATATTCGGTAGGCTTCGCTGCGTTTCTGATCGGGATGATCTTTCACCAGCTTCCGTCCGGGCGGCTGTCAAGTACTCCGGCGGAGACTTACGAATACAGGGGACACAGCTTTGCGGTCTACCGCGATGAGATTCCGCTGACCATCGAGGACTTGATGGATCCGGGCTACGATCTGTATTCTTATGAGCTCCACTATAACGAGGCTTCTGTGCTTTTGGAGTTTTTGCAGGCGGAGCAAAGTCCCTGCTGGGACGCCCTTGCCGAGCCGGCCCTGAGCTACAGCGTCACCACGGTCAAGCTGCCGTTGCTGTACGACTGGTGCAGGGATCTGAACCTTGCGGATATTTCTACCCTCACAGGACATATCCGGGTCAGCTACGAGGACGACCCGCCCGACCGCTTTATCCGGGTGGATCCCGGCCCGTGGCAGGCGAACGAGGCCTATCAGCGCATGTTTGACGACGAGCCGGATAGCTGGTTCGTGCTCTGCTATGACGAGCGCATCGTGCGGATCATCTTCGACGGAGACGATTGGACGCTGAACGACGCGCAAAAGCGCCTGGTTGGGGAGACACTCGGAAAATAAGAAAGAAGCCCGCCGCGCCGCGTCCAAATCGGACGCGGCGCGGCGGATTTTTGAACGTTCAGTTGCCAAGCAAAAATGCCGCCAGCGCGCCGAAGTCCCGGGCGGTGCAGATCACCCCGGCGGCTTCGAGCTCCCCGGGCGCCGCGTAGCCCCAGAGCGCGCCGATGCAGGCAATGCCGGCCTGAGCCGCGCCGATGGCGTCGTATTTGGTGTCGCCCACCAGCACGGTGTCGGCAGGCTCCGCCCCGCACAGCTCCATCGCCCGCCGGACGACCATCCATTTCCGGTCGTCCTTTTTGCCGGGCGTGCTGCCCACGATTGCGTCAAAGCAATCCCGCAGCCCTGCCCGATCCAGCAGCAGCTCCGCCAGCGCCTGGGGCTTGGAGGTGGCCACGCCCAGATGCAGCCCTGCGGCCCGAAGCCGGAGGAGCATCTCTCCCACGCCGGGAAAGGGGGCGCTCTCATAGACCCCGATGGGCAGATAGCGCTCGCGGTAATCCAGAACCAACTGCTCTGCCAGAGCCTTGTCCACCCCGTAGACCTCCATGAACTTGTCTACCAGCGGCGGTCCCGCAAAGCAGCGCAGGGATTCCAGCGGGGCTTCGATCCCGTGCTTTCCCAGCGCGTATTGGACGCATTTTGTGATGCCCTCCACCGTGTCGTAGAGGGTGCCGTCAAAGTCAAATAATACGGTGTTGTATTTCATAACAGTTCCTCTTTGTTCGATTATAGCAAAATGCTATTCAGTGTCAGAATAGTTGAAAGTTGAAAATGGAAAGGTATCTATTCAGTCGCACCCGCTCCGTAGTGGCCGCGCACCTGCGCGGCCATGGCGCGTATCGCTTTTTTCTGTGGATTTATGGCCGCGCAGGTGCGCGGCCACTACGACCCTGCTGAACAGATACATGGCAATTTGAAAAACTCCTCCATTTTCAACTCTCAACGTTCATTTTTCAACTCGATCTGCATTGCACGCAGTTCTTTGACACAGTGCTTCGCGATCAGATATGATCTACCTTGTTCATGCTCCCCATCCGATAGCCTCCCAGGTCGACTGTGACCCAGCGGTAGCCCAGGCCCCGCAGAGCTTCGTTGACTGCGGCGGCCAGGGCCGGATCCCGGAGCCGGGCCATTCCGGACTCGTCCAGCTCGAGCCGGGCCAGATCGCCGTGATCCCGCACCCGGAGCTGCCGGAAGCCCTGCGCTGCGAGCCAGTTCTCCGCGGCCTCCACCCGGGCCAGGCCCGCGGCGGAGATGGGCCGGCCGGTCACAAAACGGGTCGCCAGACAGGCCATCGCGGGCTTGTCCCAGGTGGACAGGCCCAGTTCCTTAGAGATGGCGCGAATCTCCGATTTGGTCAGCTCCGCTTCCAGCAGGGGAGAGCGGACGCCCAGCTCCCGGATGGCTCGCATGCCGGGGCGGTAGTCGCCTAAGTCGTCCAGATTGGAGCCCTCGGCCACCCATTGCAGGCCGAGGCTCCGGGCCGTCTCTGCGATTTGCGTAAAGATGGCCTTTTTGCACAGATAGCAGCGCTCCGGCGGGTTGTCCGCTACGTCGGGGATGGACAGCGTGTCCACGTCCGGCAGAATATGCCGGACGCCCTCGGCCGCACAGAACGCGGCGGCAGCCTCCAGCTCCCGCGCCGGAACGAAGCGGGAGCGCACCGTCACCGCCGCGGCCCGCTCGCCCAGCGCTTCCCGGGCCGCCCGCAGCAGCAGCGTGGAATCCACGCCGCCCGAAAAGGCCACGGCCACGGAGCCCAGCTCCCGCAGCAGCCCCAGCAGCCGATCATACCCGCCGCTCATGCTTCTGCATGTAGGGACAAGCATTGCTTGTCCGTCTGAATTGCTTGCCGTACCGTGTCAATGGAAATCCCCTGTTCCAGTGCAATACGCGCCAGGTCATCATATTCGTATTTGACCCGTTCCACGCCGAACCCGGAGGCAATCTTTCGCCGCACGGGGCCGAACGCGGTCTCTACGGTGTCCACCCGCCGCTCCAACACGGCCCGGCGCAGGACGGCTTCCCGCACCCCTAAGGTCGTGGTGTGCCGGAAGAGCAGGGAGATCATGCTGTCCCGATCTGCGTGTTTACATAACACACAAAACATCGTTCCGGGACGGCCTTTCTTCATCCCAATGGCCTCGGTCCAAACGTCCAGCGCCCCGGCCTCCAACAGCCGCTCGACCGCGAAGCCGACGGCCTCGCCCGTCATGTCGTCGAGATTGCAGCGGAGCTCCAGCACCTCGTCGGCCTCCTGCTCCGCCGTTTCGCCCAGCAGGGCGCGGACGCAGTTGGCCGCAGGGAAGTCCTTCCGGCCCATGCCGTAGCCGATGGCTGCGGTCCGCATCACGGGCATTGCCCCGAACTTGTTGACATAATATTTTAACAAGGCCGCGCCCGTCGGCGTGCAGAGCTCGCCCTGGATCGCGCCGCCGTAGATCGGCACGCCCCGCAGCAGCTCCGCCGTAGCGGGGGCTGGGACGGGCATCAGCCCGTGCGCGCAGCGAACCTGCCCGCAGCCGACGTGGATGGGGGAGCAGAGGATCTGTGCCGGGGCCAGCTCGTGGATCAGCAGGCAGACGGCCGCCACGTCGGCCACCGCGTCCAGGGAGCCCACCTCATGGAAGTGGATCTCCTCCACCGGGACGCCGTGCACCTTGCTCTCAGCCTCAGCCAGCAGCCCGTATACCGCCAGCACGTCAGCCTTGACCGCCTCGGGCAGGTCAAGATGATCCTGCACCAGATGCGCGATCCCATGCATCCCGGTATGGGGATGATGATGGTGCTCCCCGTCCCCTGGTGACTGTTGACTGGTGACTGGCGACTCATGATGCTCATGCTCGTGCGCCTCGGGAAAGCCTTCCCCCTGGGGGGAAGGTGTCGGCGCAGCCGACGGATGAGGGGGTGTCTCGTCGTGGTGATGCACATGCTCCTCCGCGCCGTCCACGGTCACGCGCATGTGCGTGCCGGAAATGCCGCACTTCACGGAATTCTCGGCCCGGTATTCCACCCCGGGGATGCCGAGCGCGTTGAGCCGGGCCAAAAACTCCGCCTTGTCGGGCAGCAGCTCGAGCAGGGCCGCCGTGAGCATGTCGCCCGCGGCGCCCATAGAGCAGTCAAAATAGAGTGTTTTCATCGCTTTGCCTCCATGTGATTGATCCGATTTGCCAGAAATCCGGCGCCGAAGCCGTTGTCGATGTTCACCACGCTGACCCCGCTGGCGCAGGAATTCAGCATGGACAGCAGCGCCGAAACCCCGTGGAAGGAGGCTCCATAGCCCACGCTGGTCGGCACGGCGATCACCGGGCAGTCCACCAGCCCGCCGAGGACGGATGCCAGAGCGCCCTCCATGCCCGCGATGGCGACGACCACCGACGCCCCCATCAGCTCGTCCAGATGGGAGAGCACGCGGTGCAGGCCTGCCACGCCCACGTCGTAGAGCCGTACCACGCGACTGCCGAGGAACTCTGCGGTCAGCGCGGCCTCCTCGGCCACGGGCAGGTCGCTGGTGCCGCCCGTGGCAACGACAATATAGCCGAGCCCGTCTGGGGCAGGGGCCTCGCCCAAGCTGGCGATCCGGGCCGTCGCGTCATAGCGCAGGGGAAAGCGTCCAACCAGCGATTCGGCCTTTTCGGCGTCCAGACGGGTAATCAGCACGCGCGCCTGCCCGTTTTTGATCATCGTATCCAGAATCCCGGAGATCTGCTCGACGGTTTTGCCTGCCCCGTAGACGACCTCAGCAGCCCCCTGCCGCAGCTTGCGGTGGAGGTCCACCTTGGCGTAGCCGATGTCGGCAAAGGGAGCCTTTTTCAGCGCAAGCAGCGCCTCGTCCACGGAGACGGCTCCGCTCCGTAGCTGCTCCAAAATCTGTCTGGCGTCTGTATTCATGTGTTCGCCTCCCGCTTGTTTTCTTCCCATACTATACCATGCTTTGCGTGGAATTGCAAAAGAAAAAGTTTCCCGGCTTCCGCAAACGCGAAAACCGGGAAAAACTCAATGGAACAGGCTCAGCAGACCGTCCAGCAGGCCGGAGGACTGCTCCTGCTGCTGGTTGTTGTCGGTGAGCTGGATGGTGGTCGGATTGCTGCTCTGATTTGAGCCGCCGCCCAGCAGAGAGGAGAACAGGCCGGAGGCCATGGAGGCGTTGCTGTTCGAATTACCTCCCAGCAGGGAACCGAGGAGACCGCCGGAGCTCTGCTGGCTCTGATTACTCTGGCTGCCGCCGCCGAGCAGACCGCCCAACATCCCGAGCAGGCCGCCGGAGCTGCTTTGATTCGCGCTGCTCTGATTGGAATTGCCGAGCAGGGACAGCAGCAGGGGCGCGGCCAGTGCAAGAACGGAGGTGGACTTGCCCTTTGTGACGCCGGTGGCCTTGGAGATCTGGTCGATCAGTCCGGTTTGATCCTTGCCCAGAACGTGGCCGAGAATTTTCTTGCCGTCAGCCAGGTCCGCGCTTTTGAGGAAGGCGGCGGGGTCGGAAACGTCGTCCTTGCCGTGATCCGCCAGCGCTTTGGACAGGGAATCCGCACCGGATGCGGTGCCTGCGTTCCGCTTCATGCCGCCCACCAGCGCCGGAATTCCGGCGGAGAGGACCTTTGCCACGTCCTCCTGCTTGAGCTTGGTGCGCTTGCAAATGGCGTCCAGGCCGCCGCCGGAGATCAGCGTGCCGATGGAGTTGAGATCAAACGCCATCTCAGTTTCCTCCCGTGACGGTCGGCGCTGCGGTCGTGTTGACGACGGGAACCTGATCCTTATTCTCGGAAGCAGTGCCGCCTTCTACGTTCAGCTCAGCCAGATTCAGGTTGATTCCCCAATCTGCGGCGTGTGCGGCGCAGTAGGAGCAGATCGCGGTACGGCCGGACTCAATGGCCTCGGTGACGGAGCCCTTGTAGACGGAGCTGGATTCACGGATATAGGGGCAATCGACCGCAACCTGCTCAGCGTCCGGGTCGCCGTTATACTTCAGGTGATACTTGTGTCCGAACTGGGTCCAGTAGACGTCGCCGTTGATCTGGGACTCAGCCTCGTCCTTCTGCTCGGCGGAGATGGGATGATAGTCCGCGGAGGCGGCTCCGGTGATCAGCAGCGCCACGGCTGCAATGATCGCGGCGATGGTCTTGGTCTTCTTGTCCAGCTTGTCGCTCTTCAGCAGCAGAACGATCAGCGGGATGAAGCAGATGCAAGCCATGATGACGCCCAGCTCGTTCCAGAGATAGAACAGGAACTTGCCGCGCTTCTCGCTCATGGGCTTGATGTGGTTGGCCTTCTTCCAAAGCTGTGCCGCAGTGATGCAGGCGGCCATATCCAGGACCACGAAACCGATGAACGCAATCCACATGTTGGTGTCGCCGTTATGCGTGAAGCGGATGACGAAGTTCTTGGTGATCGCCATGATGGCAAAGACCTCACAGACGATCGCAACGATCCAGAGAAGCACTGCGCCGATGCGCAGGCCGACGGTGCTGCCGCCGGTGGGCTTGTTGGGCGTGATGACGGTCTGCGGCTTTCTGGCCGCGGCGGGCTTCTTGGCGGGCTCGGCCGCCTTCTTGGCAGGCTCCGCAGCCTTCTTTTCCGTATTGCGGACGATCTTTTCTGCCATAAGGGAATTCCTCCATTTCTTTTTCTCAAAATATAGGGGAATTGCTACCTTCTATTATCTATATCCTGTGGTTTTTTGTCAATAGGAGATTTCATGTTTTTTGAAATTTTATACCATAAACAGGCGAGCCAGTAGCCCATGATCGCCCCGGCGGTGTTCAGGATCAGATCGTCCAGCTCCGAGACCCCGGAGCCCAGAACGAATTGCATCGTCTCAATGCCCAGCGAGAGCAGAAAGCCCCACAGCATTGCAACTGTAGCGCCGGCAATCTGCCGGCCATTCTTCCGTAAGGGACGGGTTTCCCGGCCCGCCGCCGCAGCTCCCTGTAGCGGCGCACACCGGTGCGCCACGGGGAACGGTGCATTGTCGGTACGCCCCTCATCCGTCAGCGGGCTTGCGTGAGACGCCCGCTGCCACCTTCCCCCTCGGGGGAAGGCATTCCGCAGCCGCACCAGCACGCCCACCGGCATGAACCAAACCAGATTTCCCACAAACAGATAGGTGAAATACCGCCAGTATTCGATCCGAATCAGCTTTGCGTAATAGGCAAAGGCGTCCCATTCGATCCGCCCGGAGAAGAGCCCGTGCCGAAAGCAGCCGTTCCGGAATACAGTCAGACGCAGCAGGGCGGCAAGCCAGAGAACGGCAAGCACCCGGATTACAGTTTTTTTCATGCCCCTCCAGTTTCAGTTGAAAGTTGAAAATGGAAAGTTGAAAATGAATGTGTTTTGCAAATTGCAATTTGCAAAACTCCAAAATTCTCCATTCTCACTTCTCAATTAACTCCACCGCCAGATCTGCCGCCGCCTCCGCTGCCATGCAGCGGATCGCGTTCCGATCACCGTCGAATTTGCATTCCCGGGCCATGGTGATCTCCCCGTTGGAGGCGCTGACGTAGACCAGGCCCACGGGGCGGCCCGTGTCGTCGGAATTCGGCCCGGCGATCCCGGTGATGCCGATTCCCAGATCCGCGCCGATCACCCGGCGCACCCCCTCGGCCATCTGCCGTGCCACAGGCTCCGAGACGGGGCCGAGGCTGTCCAGCAGCGTCTGATCCACACCCAAAATATCATGCTTGATCCGATTGCAGTAGGAAATCACGCCGCCCGGATAGACGGCGGAGCTGCCGGATATGTCGGTGATAGACTTCCCGAGCAGCCCGCCCGTGCAGGACTCGGCCGTGGCGACGGTCAGGTGTTTGTTCTTGAGAAATTGTACCAATATTTCAATCTGTGTAATCTTATGGGGCATCATCATGATGGCCTCCTGTTCCTGATTCAGCATCCGGGCTGTTCCAGGGGCGCCGGAATCCGTTGAGCGCATACTGTTTCAATTCATCATTTGGAATCCATTCCCCTTGCTCCCGCAAAAGGTGGGGAAGAACGGCAAGAATTGCCGCTTGATTCAGCGGCCCGTAGATATGCGGGAAGTCCAGCCCGCCGCCGTCCTCCCACCGCACTTCGCTGGTCAAACGGTCTGTGTCAATGACCAATATTACCTTCTCAGCGCAATCATCCTTGAAGTTCGGCGCGACAAGATAATAAGTGTCCAGGTCGGAGCAATGAATGTATCCCCACCGTTCCAGACTGCTTGCGCCATAATTTCCCGAAGGGATTTCTGCTTCGTATTCGTGTTTGTTCGCAACATGTATGATTGTCATTTTTTACCACGTATTTGTTAGCTTCCACGCGGACGGCTGCGAGCCGTCCCTACTGGCGTTCCCGTCTGTCATTCTGCCTTGCCTTGAGCGCAGTCGAAAGGGGAGCGAAGAATCCGTATTCCCCGTCTCCTGTTGCCTGCTGCCGATTGTCTTCTATCCCTGATACCGGATCTTGACCAGCTCGGTGTTCTCGATGGCGCGGGCGATCAGCCCCTCCACGTCGAGCTTCTGCTCGATGCGCTCCGCCTCGGCCAGCTTGGGCTTGGTCTTGGGGTGTTTGGGCGTGAAGACGGTGCAGCAGTCCTCGTAGGGGAGAATGGAGGTGTCCAGCGTGTCGATCCGCCGGGCAAGGACGACGATCTCCTCCTTGTCCATGCCAATGAGCGGGTGGAACACGGGCATGTCCACCACCGCGTGGGTCACGTTCATGGCCTGCATGGTCTGGGAGGCCACCTGACCCAGGTTTTCGCCGGTGACCAGGCACTCGCAGCCGTGATCCCGGGCAATGCGCTCGGCGATCCGCATCATGAACCTACGCATGATGATCGTGAAGTATTCCTCCGGGCAGTTGTCCCGGATGGCCTCCTGAATTTCGGTGAAGCCCACGATGTCCACGGTCATGCGGCCGCAGTAGCGTGCCATTTTCCGGGCCAGCTCCAGCACCTTGTCCTTGGCCAGCTCTGAGGTATAGGGGTAGGAGAAAAAGTGGATGGCCTCTAACTCCACGCCGCGCTTGGCGATCATGTAGCCCGCCACGGGAGAATCAATGCCGCCTGAGAGCAGAACTGCCGCCCGTCCGCCCACGCCGGTGGGCAGGCCGCCCGCGCCGGGCTCGGCCGGGCCGTGGACGTAGGCCGCAAAGTCGCGTACCTCCACGTAGACCGTGTAATCCGGCTTGTGGACGTCCACCGGAACCTCGGGATAGGCTTCTGCCAGCCGTCCGCCGATGGTCTGAGAGATCTGGATGGAGTTGAGCGGAAAACGCTTGTCGGAGCGCTTGGACTCCACCTTGAAGGACTTGGCCGCCGCCAGATCGTCGCCCAGGTAGGCCACCACCGCGTCAAAAATCGCGTCCTCGCTTTTCTCGCAGGGACGGCAGCGGCAGAGGGAAATCGCACCGAAGATCGTGTGGCAGGCGTCCCAGGCCCCGTCCACGTCGCAGAGCTCGTTTTCCGGCTCCACGTAGACCGTGGACTGCAAAATCGTGACCTTGAAGTCCCCAAAGGGCCGCATCCGCCGCGCCACGTTGGTGCGCAGCTTGTTTTCAAACATCTTCTTGTTCGCGCCCTTGAGGACGATTTCTCCTAATTTCAGTAAAAAGATTTCGTTCATGGGTATTCTCCTTGGTTCAAAATAGCCTTCCCCTTGAGGGGAAGGTGGCACGGCGAAGCCGTGACGGATGAGGTGGTGTTCCGCGTATACGGAAGGAAAAAGCAAAGCAGGCAGTTCGTTCCCGGCAAGCCTTCCCCTCAAGGGGAAGGCTTTGGGGGAAGTTTAGTTTCGTCCGATTTTATAGGTGCGATATTGTATCGCTTCGGCGATATGCGCCACGCCGATTTGTTCCGCGCCTTCCAAGTCCGCAATCGTGCGGGCGACCTTCAAAATCCGGTCGTAGCTTCGGGCGGTCAACCCCATGGTATCAAAGGCCTCTTCCATGAGCTTCGCGCAGTCGTCATCCAGCACGCAAAGCTTGTGGAGCTGCTCCGGACGCATGCCGGCGTTGGAGACGGTATCTGTCCCGGCGAAGCGCCGGTGTTGGATGGCCCGGGCCGCGTTGACCCGCTCTCGGATCGCAGCGGAGGGCTCGCCCTCCCTGCGCCCTTGCAGCTCTTCAAAGCTGACGGCGGGCACCTCGATGATGATGTCGATCCGATCCAGCAGCGGGCCGGAAATGCGCCCCACGTAGTCCTGCACGGAGCGCTCCGAGCAGGTACAGCGCCCGGAGGGGTCCCCGTGCCAGCCGCAGCGGCAGGGGTTCATCGCGCAGACCAGCATGAATTGACAGGGGTAGGTTTCAGAGGCCATGGCCCGCGTGATCGTGACGATCCCGTCCTCCAAGGGCTGACGCATGACCTCCATCGTCTCCTTGCGGAACTCGGGCAGCTCGTCCAGAAACAGCACGCCCCGGTGGGCCAGGGAGACCTCGCCCGGCTTTGGCACGGAACCGCCGCCTACCAGCCCCGGGGGCGTGACCGTGTGGTGCGGACTGCGGAAGGGACGCACCGTCACCAGTGGATTATCCGGATCGACGAGCCCCATGATCGAATGGATCTGCGTGACCTCAAGTGCCTCGGAGCGAGTCATGTCGGGCAGGATGGAGGGCAGGCGCTTTGCCAGCATGGACTTGCCGGAGCCCGGAGGCCCGACCATCAGCACGTTGTGGCCGCCCGCGGCGGCGATCTCCA
>CAMKED010000002.1 GCA_946411475.1 uncultured Clostridia bacterium
ACCTGTGACCCCTTGCTTGTAAGGCAAGTGCTCTCCCAGCTGAGCTAACCTTCCGTACTTTCGGCCGCTGTTTTCCAGCGACGTAAGCAATTATACACATTGGGAGGCGATTTGTCAAGAACTTTTTCTTTAAATCTTTTTCTTTTCCAGCTTTTCCCTGCTTTTTGAAGAAGGCCTGCCGTTGCTTTTGATTCGCCAAGAAAACTTTGCATTTTACTATTGACAAGTATGCTTGGCATGTGCTATCATATTGCCAACATAACTTGGCAATATGATAGCACATGCCAAGCAATAACAAGGAGGTTCTACCATGAACAAAGAAGAAATCCTTTCCAGAAGCAGGAAAGAAGCCGCGGGGCGGCCTGACGAACGCGAGTTGAAGATCTATGCGGACGCTTCCCAAGTCGGCATGGCGGTCGGCGGCCTTTTATGCGGGCTGATCGTCCTGTTTTCCTACTATGTCAAGCTGCCGGTTCTGAGCCTTGCGGCTTGGTCCGTGTATTTTGCCATGTTTGGCAGCCGGCGTCTTTATCAGTTTTTGAAAACCCGCAATCGGACGCAGCTTTTCCAGACTGTGATCGGCCTCGGCTTCGGTATCGCATGCCTCGTCGGCATGGTTGTTTTGGGGCTGAAGAAATGAAAGACAACGATTTGATCCTAAAAAACCGATTGACGGAATTCAGAAAACAAGCCGGCCTGTCCCAGGCGCAATTGGCGGAGCTTGTGGGCGTATCCAGAAACACGATCAGCTCCATTGAAACAGGTCAATTCAACCCAACTGCAAAGCTCGCGCTTGTGCTGTGCATCGCGCTGGACAAAAAGTTTGAAGAGCTGTTTTATTTCGATTAACCTTACGCCGAGCCAGAGAACATTCTCACAACTTTTTGAAAATTTTTCTTGATTTTTCAGAAAAGTATGCTATAATGAATCGGCCTATGAATGGAGCGGTCCTCTGGCACAGCCGGCGCAGAAGCGCAGCGGCATTTCCTGTGACATGAACGCCCAATATGAAAGGAGAAACAAATCATGGATCTCATGAAGGCTCTGACCAGCCAGTACATGAAGGAAGAGCTGCCCGTCGTCCGGGTCGGCGACACCGTTCGTGTGCACGTCAAAATCAAAGAAGGCTCCCGCGAGAGAGTCCAGGTTTTCGAGGGTACCGTCGTTGCGAAGAAGCACGGCGGCATCGAGGAGAGCTTCACCGTTCGCCGCCTGAGCTACGGCGTCGGCTGCGAGAAGGTTTTCCCCGTTCATGCTCCCAACATCGTCAAGGTCGAGACCGTTCGCCGCGGCAAGGTCCGCAGAGCGAAGCTCTACTACCTGCGCGATCGTCTTGGCAAGTCCGCCAAGGTCAAGGAGCGCGTGTAAGCCCCAGCCAACCGGAAATCGGTCCTGCGTGCAGAAGCACACGGGACCGATTTTTTGTTAATTTTCGGTAAATACTTCTGCGTCGGCGGGGCATTCTATTTGACAAACGGCAGGGTTATGGTGTATAGTATAGGTTGATATTTTGGGCTCTTATGCCCGATTGATTCTTCGTCTCACCCCGACCGTCGCGGCGTCGCCGCATGGAGGAAACAATATGGATCAGGAACAAATCATAAAACGCAAACGGGTCCCGGATCCCCGGCAGAGAACGCTGTCCGGGATCGTCGTCCATCTGCTCTGGCGCATCATTGCGTCCGTGCTCGCCGTGTGCATCTTTTTTGGCATTGCGGGCGGCGTGGCTGCCTCGCGCTTCTTTAAGCAGGGAGAATCCTATCTTGTCAACGACATTATTCCCATCGCTCACTACGATCTGAACGGCGTGCGCTTGAACCAGTCCTCCTTCATTCTGGCGAAGAACCCGGAAACCGGAGAATATGAAGAGGTGCGGCAGCTCCTTACGATGGAGAATCGGATCTGGGTCAACTATGAAGAGATCCCTGCCGACATGATCAACGCTACCGTCGCCATTGAGGACAAGCGCTTCTGGGAGCACGACGGCGTGGACTGGATGCGCACCCTGGCCGCTTCTGCCAATATGTTTATCGGCGGCTCTACCTACGGCGGCTCCACGCTCACCCAGCAGTTGATCAAAAACCTCACCGGCGAACGCGACGTTACTGTGCGCCGAAAGCTGATGGAAATTTTCAAGGCGCTGGATTTTGAGAAAAACTATACCAAGGAAGAGATCATCACCTGGTATCTGAACACCATTTACCTGGGCGAAGGCGCCTACGGCGTCAAGAGCGCAGCCCACGTCTATTTCGGCAAAGAGTTGGAGGAGCTGACCACGAAGGAATGCGCCTGTATCATCGGCATTACCAACAACCCCTCCCGCTACGATCCTTATATCTACCCGGAAAACAACGAGTACCGCACACAGACCATTCTGCAGCAGATGTTTGAACAGGGCTACATTGCCGACCGTGACACCTACGAGGCTGTCAGCAATCAGGTCCTGGAATTCAAATCCATGTCCAAGGTCGATTTGAAGTTTACCTGCGCGGAATGCGGCCACGAGGCTTCCATCAACAAATACAAGGCCGACGGCGACTATTACACCTGCCCGCAGTGCGGCTTCCAGAATCAGTTCGACGTAGAGAAAAAAGACTATTACTCCTATTTTGAGGATACGGTCATCCGCGACGTAAGCTATGATCTGGCCGAACTCAAGGGGATCACCTACAGCGCAGCCAATCAGATGGTCACGACAGGCGGCTTCCGAATCTACTCCACGATGGACATCGCGGCGCAGGCAAAGGTGGACGCCGTCTATCAGGACCTGGAAAACGTCCCGGAGACCCGTTCCTCCCAGCAGCTTCAGTCCGCGATCATCGTGATCGACAACGAAAGCGGCGACATCGTCGCCATGGCCGGCGGCGTCGGCCCCAAGGAAGGAAATCTGACCTGGAACCGCGCTACCATGAGTACCCTGTCCCCCGGCTCCTCCATCAAGCCTCTGACGGTCTACGGTCCCGCTCTGGCGCTTGGCATCATCACCCCCGTCACTTCGTATGAGGATTCGGCCTATATGAAGCTGAACGGAAGAGACTGGCCCCAGAATGACGTCAAGCAATACGGCTTATACAGCCCGAGCGGTTGGATGGTGATTATGGACGGTCTGGCCAGATCCTTGAACAGTATCTCCATCAAGGTGCTTGCTGACGTTACGCCGGAGACGAGCTTCCAATTTGCCAAAGAAAAATTCGGCTTGACCAGCCTTGTGGAATCTGAAGAAATCAACGGAACAAATTTCACGGATATGGACCTTGCGCCGCTTGGCATGGGCCAGCTCACCCACGGACTGACCGTTCGTGAATTGGCTACGGCCTATGCGACCTTCCCCAACGGCGGCATCTACCGGAAGGCCAGGACCTACACCCGCGTGGAGGACTCCGAAGGCAACGTCATTCTGGACAACACCCAGGAGACCCATGAGGTCATGGATTCCCATTCCGCCTGGTATATGGTCCAGATGCTCCGCTACGCCTGTAATTATGGCACCGGCTACAGCGCAAGATTTAACGGCGTTCCGATGGGCGGCAAAACCGGCACCACCTCCAGCGACCGGGATCGCTGGTTCTCCGGCATTACGCCCAAATACACCGCTTCGGTCTGGAGCGGTTACGACGAGCCGGAAGAGATCCGGATGGTGGTCAGTTCCAATCCTTCGGCAATCATGTGGCGGGCCGTTATGTCAAGCCTGTTGGATGGGATGAGTCTGGAAGAGATCGGTAATTTCGTTCAGCCGGACGATGAACGGTACGTCAACGTCCAGGTCTGCAGCGAGACCGGATTGCTGGCCGGGCCGAAGTGTACTGCCCGCACGGTTGGACTGTTTGTCTCCGACATCCCCAAGGATACCTGTGACGCGCATTTGGAATTTGAGATCCAGATGTGCTCCGGCAACGGGTCCGACAGTTGCTGCGCCAATGAGAATTGTATCAAATACCATAACGTCGTTACCAGCGACGCATTCAAATCTCTGTGCGAGCTCGTACCGGAACTGAGCCGCTTCAAGGAGAACAACCTTCAGAAGAAGACCCTTCTCATGCTGAAGGTTGCGGGGAAAGACGACCCGACCGTGGAGGACGCTCTGGAGAAGTATGAGATCGATACTTGCACCTACCATTCCGCCGAACGGCTGCAGGAGCTGAATGAAGCCATTCGGAAAGCCTGGGATTCTATTATAACGCCGACGCCTGATCCGGAACCGGATCCCAATCCAGACCCCGAACCCGAGCCGGGCCCCGGCCCTGGGCAGAATCCCTGACGCTCTCACTGCAACGGAGGACGACACGATGTGGATTTCAGATCAATGGAAGCAATACGAGCTTCTTGACGCCTCGGACGGGGAGAAGTTGGAGCGTTGGGGAAATTATATTCTGGTCCGCCCGGATCCCCAGATTATTTGGAATACGCCGAAAAGCGACCCCCGCTGGAAGCGTTATGACGCCCGTTATGCCCGCTCCAACACAGGCGGCGGCCATTGGAGCGATCACAAGCTTCCGGAGCATTGGAAGCTCCAATACCGGGAATTGACCTTTCTGGTAAAGCCCATGAACTTTAAGCATACCGGCGTTTTCCCCGAGCAGGCGGTCAACTGGGATTTTATCACCGACACGGTTCGAGCTGCCGGAAGGCCAGTCAGCGTTTTGAATCTCTTCGCCTATACCGGCGGGGCCACCCTGGCCGCCGCCGCAGGCGGGGCCGCAGTCTGCCACGTGGACGCAGCCAAGGGCATGGTGCAGATGGCGCGGGATAACGCGAAGGCTTCCGGTCTGGAAAACGCCCCGATCCGCTGGATCGTGGACGACTGCGGCAAATTCGTGGAACGGGAGATTCGACGGGGCAAGCGCTATGACGCGATCATCATGGACCCCCCCTCCTATGGGCGGGGACCCTCCGGTGAGATCTGGAAGCTGGAAACCAGTCTCTATCCTTTCATCGAATTGGTCAGTCAGGTCTTATCAGAGCAGCCGTTGTTCGTATTGGTCAATTCCTATACCACCGGCCTCGCGCCGTCCGTGGTCGGCTATCTGCTCGACAGCATCCTGACCAGGCGCTTTGGCGGGCACACCGAGTCTCAGGAGTTGGGCCTGCCGGTCACTGCCTCCGGCCTGTGTTTACCCTGCGGGGCAACGGGACGCTGGACGGCTTCCCATAATTGAATGTTGAACGTTGAAAATTGAAAATGAATGTGTTTTTCAAATTGCAATTCGAAAAACGCCGATTACTTTCAACTTTACATTTTCAACTTTCAACTCAGAAGGAGAACTATGACACCAATCATTCAGACAGAAAACCTGTCATTTACCTACCCTGCCTCGGAAGAGCGGCTGGCGCTTCCGGTGTTCGAAAATCTGAACCTTGAAATAGAAGAAGGCAGCTTTACCGCCGTCATCGGGCCGAACGGCTGCGGAAAATCCACGCTGGCCAAGCACTTCAACGCGGTCCTGCTTCCCTCCGGCGGCAAGGTCTGGGTCGCAGGCATGGACAGCTCCGACGAGGAAAAGCTGCTGGAGATTCGGCGGGAGATCGGTATGGTCTTCCAGAACCCCGACAACCAGATCGTTGCCAACGTGGTGGAAGAGGACGTCGCCTTTGCGCCGGAAAACCTCGGCGTTCCCTCGCCGGAAATCCGGAAGCGGGTTGACGACGCGCTGAAAACCGTCGGAATGTATGAATACCGCGAGCACGCGCCGCATCTGCTCTCCGGCGGCCAGAAGCAGCGCATTGCCATCGCCGGCGTGCTGGCCATGCAGCCCCGCTGCATCGTTCTGGACGAGCCCACGGCCATGCTGGATCCGCGGGGCCGCGAGGAGGTCGTCTCCACGATCACCCGCCTGAACCGGGAACAGGGCATCACCGTGGTTCTGATCACGCACCACATGCGAGAAGCGGTCGGCGCGGATCGGGTCATCGTCATGCACGAGGGCGGCATTCTTACCGACGGCAGCCCGCGGGAGGTCTTTTCTCAGGTGGAGCTGCTTCGTAAGGCCGGGCTGGACGTACCGCAGACCACGGATCTGCTCTATTCGCTCCGAAACGCTGGCTGGGATCTTCCGCTGGATGCGCTGACCGTAGACGAATGCGCGGAAGCGATCGCGGCAGCGCTTCAAATTGAAAATTGAACGTTGATAATTGAAAATGAATGTGTTTTTCAGATTGCAATCTGAAAAGCTCCGATAACTTTCAACTTTACACTTTTAATTTTCAACTATAACAGGAGGATACCCACGTGGCCCCTACCAAACCGATCATAGAGATAAAAGATTTGACCCATACATACAGCCCCGGTACGCCGTTTGAGCATACCGCTGTTTCGCATATCAATCTGTCCTTTCGCCCTGGGGAACTGACCGGCGTGATCGGTCACACAGGCTCCGGAAAATCCACCCTGATCCAGCATTTGAACGGGCTTCTGAAGCCAACGTCCGGTCAGGTGCTTTTCCAGGGGGAGGATATCTGGAAGGACAAGAAATTCACGCACTCCATTCGCGGCCGTGTGGGATTGGTCTTTCAATACCCGGAATACCAGCTTTTTGAGGAAACCTGTTGGAAGGACATTGCATTCGGTCCCAAAAATCAGGGGATCACAGGCGATGAACTGGATGCCCGGGTCCGCCGGGCGGCGGGCTTCGTTGGCATCAGCGAGAATCTGCTGGAAAAATCCCCCTTTGACCTCTCCGGCGGGCAGAAACGCCGCGTCGCCATCGCCGGCGTTATCGCCATGGAACCGGACGTTCTGATCCTGGACGAGCCCACCGCCGGTCTTGACGCGGCGGGACGGGACGCCATTCTTGAAAATATCCGCGCTTACCAGCAGGCGCAAAACGCTGCCGTCATCATGGTCAGCCACTCGATGGAAGAGGTTGCGGAGCTTTGCAGCCGTCTGATTGTGATGAACAAGGGCAGCGTGGCCATGGACGGAACTCCCGCCGAGGTCTTCACCCACGCAGACAAGCTGACAAAAATGGGACTTTCCGTTCCGCAGGTCACCTCCGTGTTTTCCCGGCTCCGTGCGATGGGCCTCGATCTGCCTGCCGACGTGTACACGGTGCGCTATGCCGTCGCCCGTCTGCAGGAGCGGAAGGAGGGCCGGCCATGCTGAAGGATATTACCCTGGGTCAGTTCTTCCCCGGCAAGTCGGTGATTCACCGTCTGGATCCCCGGACAAAACTCCTGCTGCTGATCATTTACATCGTTGCCCTCTTTATGGCGAAGTCCTGGTGCTCCTACGCGTTGGTTCTGGCCTTTTTGGTTGCTGTTACCTTTCTGGGAAGAATCCCATTTAAGGCAATGACACGGGGCCTCAAGCCCATGCTGGTCTTCATCATTTTCACCGCTGTACTGAATCTCTTCTACACCAAAACCGGAACCCTGCTGTTGGACTGGTGGATCTTTGAGATCTGGTCCGACGGCATCATCACTGCCTTTTTCATGGTCATGCGGATCATGATGCTGGTCTGCGGCACCTTCCTGCTGACCTATACCACCTCCCCTATCGCCCTGACCGACGCCATGGAACGGCTGCTGAATCCTTTGAAAAAGCTGCACGTTCCGGTGCACGAGCTGGCGATGATGATGTCTATCGCTCTGCGCTTTATTCCTACGCTGATCGAGGAGACGGACAAGATCATCTCCGCGCAGAAAGCCCGCGGCGCCGATTTTGAGACCGGAAGTCTCATGCGCCGTGCCAAGGCGCTGATCCCGATCCTGGTTCCCCTGTTCGTCAGCGCCTTCCGCCGCGCCGACGAATTGGCCACGGCTATGGAGTGCCGCTGCTACCACGGCGGCGAGGGTCGAACCCGCCTGAAGGTGCTTCGCTACGCCGGACGTGACATCTATGCTTTTATCGTGGGCGCATTACTATTGGCGGGCGTGATCGTTTTAAGACACTTTGGGCTATAGTTGAAAGTTGATAATTGAAAGTGGAAAGTTTTCGGAGTTTTTCAAATTGCAATTTGAAAAACACATACATTTTCAACTTTTCGCTTTCAACTTTCAATTCAACATTGGATTTATATGAAAAATATAGCATTGATATTGAAATATGAGGGCTCCGCCTACCACGGCTGGCAGGTTCAGAAAAACGCGGTCTCCGTGGCGGCGACCATGGAGAAGGCCGTTGCCATGGTAGTCGGCCACCCCGTCCATATCACCGGCTGCGGACGGACGGACGCGGGCGTCCACGCCCGCCGCTACGTGGCAAATTTCCACACCGACTCCGCCATCCCCGTGGATCGGCTTCCCTACGCCCTGAACACGCATCTGCCTGAGGATATTGTCGTCTCCGAAGCTTTTGAGGTCCACGACGGCTTCAACGCCATCGGCTCCTGCGTGAAAAAGGAATATACCTATTTGATTTACAACTCCCGGATTCGGGATCCGTTTTATGTAAACCGTGCATGGTTTTACCCAAAACACCTGGACGAGACCGTTATGCAGCGGGCGGCAGACTGCTTCGTGGGGACCCACGACTTCGCGGCAGTCCGTTCCGTGGGAACAGACGTAAAATCCACCGTGCGGACGGTCTATCACTATGCCGTCGAACGCGACGGGGATCTGATCTCCTGCCGGATCTGCGCCAACGGCTTCCTCTATAACATGGCGCGGGCCATGGTCGGGACGGCAGTATACGCCGCCGAGGGGAAATTTCCGCCCGAGGCCGTGGCGGACATCCTGGCAGGCAGGAACCGTACTGCCGCCGGACCCACGGCGCCTCCCGGCGGCCTGTATATGACTCGACTTTGGTATGACGACGGAAAGGCGGTATTTCACGTTGAATAATCCAGAACGACCCGCTTCCATGGCCGTGCCGCGAAAGAGCGGGAGGATTCGCCGGATCCTGTGGATTGTCGCGGTGCTGGCCGCCCTGCTGGCTGTCCTGTGCCTGATTTTTCCGCGGGTGGTCAACACCGACCGCGTCGTGCGTTTTTTCCGCTACATGGGTCTGCGGGACAAAGAGAACTACGGCCGGATCAGTTTTGAGGCCGGCGCAGGAAACGTCTATGCCGGCTTTGACGACGGCCTGCTGGTCGGCACCGAAAACGGCGTGACCCTTTACGCCCTGGACGGAGAACAGAAGGCGCTGATTCAGGGTTCCCTGCCAAGCCCGGTTCTGCGTTCCGGCGGAAATATGAGCCTCGTTTTCAGCCCGGGCAGCGCCTATGCGGCCGCTGTCGGCGCGGGCGGAACCGTCGTGATGGACGGCGCCCTCTCCGGCTCTTTTATCAACGCCGATATCAGCACCGACGGCTGCACCGCTTATATCACTGCGGAGACCGGCTATAAATCTGTCGCTACGGTGCTTGACAGCAATTTCGAGCCGATCTATCGCTTCTCCTCCCGGACACGCTACCTCAACGCCTGCGCCGTTTCGGAAAAAGGCGATTATCTTGCGCTTGCCCGGCTGGAAGAGGAAAAAGGCGTTTACCGTACCGGCATTACCATTCTTCGCACGGGTCTTCCGTTGGAGGACCTGGAGCAGGACAGTGAAGAATCCTCCCGGCTGGATCTGGGCAATCAGGTGGTCTATGAGCTTCACTTTTTGGACCGGACCCATCTGGCAGCCGTTGCCCAGAATGAGATCGTCTTTTTTAACGTCGACGGAGAACAACTCGGTTCTGTGTCCACGCATTCCGTCCAGGTGGCGGATTACGCCTTCAGCTCGGACGGCTGGATGATTATTGCGTTGGAGCAAAACGGCGGCAGCCGCGTTCTGACCGTGGACGCTGCCGGTCAGACGCTGGGAGAACTGGACCTGACGGAACGCGTCCGCTCCGTCTCTGCAGCGGAGGGATATGCCGCCGTCCTGACGGAGACCTGCTTGCAGACCTTTGACCGCAAGCTCAACGTCAACGATCGTTCCTGGGACGTGCTTTCTGCCACCCGCGCCATCGTTCGCCCCGACGGGACGGTTCTGCTCGTCGGAAGCGGCGGAACAAAGCTTTTTATTCCTTAATTCCTTTCCTGGAAGGAGCGTAATTACTTTGATGAGACCAACCCTGTGCAGCCGCTGCAACAAAAACGTGGCTGTGATCTTTATTACCAAAATTGAAAACGGAAAATCCACCAACGAGGGACTCTGCCTGAAATGCGCCAAGGACCTCGGCATCAAGCAGGTTGACGACATGGTCAAGCAGATGGGCATTTCCGATGAGGATCTGGAGAATCTCTCCGGGGAAATGATGTCCATGCTCGGCGGAAACCCGGAGCAGGACCCCGACATTCCGGAGGATGATCCGGACGGCCAGACGGCTACCTTTCCCTTCCTGAACAAGCTCTTCGGCGGTCTGACCGGCCAGAGCGGCAACCTTCCCACACAGCGTGAGGAGCCCCCCAAGGGCGGATCCACGCCCCCCGCGCAGCCGCCCAGAAAGAAGCACAAGTTTCTGGATACCTACTGTCTGGATTTGACCCAGCGTGCCCGGGACGGCAAGCTGGACCGGATCGTGGGCCGGGACGAAGAAACAGAACGCGTCATTCAGATCCTCAACCGCCGCCAGAAGAACAATCCCTGTCTGATCGGCGAGCCCGGCGTGGGCAAAACCGCCATCGCCGAGGGGTTGGCGCAGCGCATCGCGGCAGGCAACGTGCCCTTCAAGCTCAAGGGCAAGGAGGTCTTCCTGCTGGACATGACTGCCATGGTAGCGGGCACCCAGTTCCGCGGCCAGTTTGAGAGCCGCATGAAGAATCTGATCGGCGAGATCAAGGCCTGCGGCAACATCATTCTGGTCATCGACGAGGTCCACAATCTGGTCGGCGCCGGAGACGCCGAGGGCTCCATGAACGCGGCCAACATCCTCAAGCCTGCCCTCTCCCGGGGCGAGGTGCAGGTCGTCGGCGCAACCACTTTCAAGGAATACCGCAAGTATATTGAGAAGGATTCTGCCCTCGAGCGCCGCTTCCAGCCCGTCACGGTGAACGAGCCGACCATTGAGCAGTCCATTGCCATCATCAAGGGCATTGCGGGCTACTACGAGCAATATCACGGCGTGGAGATCACCCCCGAGATCGCGCGGCAGACCGTTCTGCTCTCCGAGCGCTATATCACAGACCGCTATCTCCCCGACAAGGCCATTGATCTGCTGGACGAAGCCTGCTCCGACGAGAACCTCCGCAACCCCATCATCAACGAGCTGGCCACGGCCTCCAAGGATCTGTCTGACGTCGAGTTCGAGCTGAAAATGCTCACGGAGAAGTCCGAGGAGAAGACTCCCGAAGACTACGAGCGCATCGCCACGCTGCGCTCCAAGTCCATGCAGCTCGGCGAGAAGATCGCGGATCTGGAATCCCAGCCCAAGCCCCGGCTGACGATGGAAAACCTGGCCCGGGTCATCGAGCTCTGGACCAAGATCCCCGCCTCCAAGATCCAGGCCCAGGAGTATGAGCAGCTCCGCAGCCTCGAAGCGAACCTGAAAAAGCACGTCGTCGGCCAGGACGAGGCCATTGCCGCCATCTGCGCCGCCATTCGCCGCAGCCGTGCGGGCATCAGCCCCAAGAAACGCCCCGTCTCCTTCATTTTCGTCGGTGCGACCGGCGTGGGCAAGACCGAGCTGGTCAAGCGTTTGGCTGACGAGCTGTTTGAATCCGTGGAATCTCTGGTGCGGCTGGACATGTCCGAATATATGGAGAAGCACTCCGTCTCCAAGATCATCGGCTCTCCTCCGGGCTACGTGGGTTACGACGAGGCCGGACAGCTCACCGAAAAGATCCGCCGCAAGCCCTACTCCGTCATTCTCTTCGACGAGATCGAAAAGGCCCATCCCGACGTGCTGAATATTCTGCTGCAAATTTTGGACGACGGCCGCATTACCGACGCCCAGGGACGGCTGGTGAACTTTGAGAATACCATCATCGTCATGACCTCCAACGCGGGCTCCGACCGCAAAGACGGCTCCGTCGGCTTCGGCAAGAGCCTCACCGAGCAGACTAAGGAAAAGGCCCTCAAGGCCCTTGGCGAGTTCCTCCGGCCCGAGTTCATCAACCGTGTGGACGAGATCGTCAGCTTCAACAAGCTGTCTGAGGAGAACTTCCGCGACATCGCTGTCATCATGCTGAACGAGCTGAAAACCGGCTTGGACGACCACGGCATTGCCCTGGGCTGGGATGATTCGGTCCTGGATTATCTCACCAAGAAGTCCTACTCCGTCCAGTACGGCGCACGGAATCTCCGCCGCACGATTGAGAAAGAGATCGAGAATCCCATCGCGGAAAAGATCATCGACAGCTATCAGAGCCCCATCCGCATCATCCAGCTTGCCGCCGACGGCGAGAAGATCACGCTGGATGCCCGCTAAAAAGGAGAATCCTATGAGCAGCTCTGAATGGAAAACACTGCGCAACGCAGCCGCCTCTTCGCAGATGGAAAACCTGCCCTATGAGCAGCGCCACTTTGAAACTATCCGAGAGATTCTGGATGGAAAACGTACCTTGCAGGACTACCTCCATGAAATGAAAGAAAAGTACGGTGAAAACGGATGAGCTACTCCATTACAGATCTATCTGCTGATTGCTATCCCGAAACGACCGTGCTGGTCAACAAGCTTGGCATCCGCTCCCAGGAAGCGCTGGACGACCTTGAACGAGTAGTCACGGGGATTCATACGGTGGAGATTGTAAAGGAGCAAAGCGAGGAACTGCTTTCCTTTGCGTTCTATCGAAACCTTCATAAGCGTCTGTTCGGGGATCTGTATGAATGGGCAGGCGAACTCAGAAAAGTAGATATGTCGAAGCAAGGAACGTCATTTTGCCGGGTAGAAAACCTGGAGGAAATCGGAAACGCGATTTTTCAATGGCTCCGAAAGCACAAGGAGCTCCGAGGTATGAAACGGGAGCGCTTTGTAAAAGAGCTTGCGGATTTGTATCATAGAATCAATATGCTGCATCCCTTTCGTGAGGGAAACGGAAGAACGCAAAGGTTGTTTTTCACACTTTTGATTCGCAGAGCAGGATATGAGATCGACTTTGCCGCGACGGATACAGATGCGTTAATGATTGCAACTGTCTATGCAGCTCAGGGCGTGATGGATTATCTGTACGGATACTTTGATCGGGTAATTGTAGGTTCATCTGAAAAAGACGCTTTTGGTTCAGACGATGCATAATAATCATAAAGCAGTGCAAGTTGCGTTAGGCGGCGTCCTGGCCGCCCTGGCCGTCGTGATCCTGCTGCTCGGCGGTATGATCCCGATCGGGACCTACTTGGCCCCCATGCTGGCCGCTCTGTCGCTGGTAATCCTGCTGGCGGAGCTGCCGAAGTCTCTGTGCCTTGGCTGGTACTGCATCGTGGCGCTGCTCGGCGTCCTGCTCTGCCCGGACAAGGAGACGGCCTTCGTCTTCGTCTTCCTCGGCTGGTATCCGCTGGCCAAGCCCGCTCTGGATCGGCTGCCGAAGCTGCCGGGTCTTCTGTGTAAGCTGTTGATTTTCAACGCCTCCACAGCCGCCCTCTACGCCCTGCTGATTCTGGTCTTCCGATTGGAAGCTCTGGTGCGGGAGGCCCAGGAGACCGGGATGATACTTCTGGTTGCCATTGTTTTGATGGGCAATCTGAGCTTTATCCTGTTCGACCTTGTGCTGGGCAGACTGACGGCACTGTATCGAATCAAGCACAAAAAATGAACGGCTGCATGCCGTTCATTTTTTGTGTTCGCACCATGTTTCAGAATTCTTCCATTTGTAGCGCGGGCAATTTGCCCGCCGTTTCTCCTGCTGCTTCCAATGGTGCACCGGTGTGCGCCGCTACCGAAGCTTCCCCCTCTTGTCATTCTGAGCGAAGCGGAGTCGAAGAATCCGACCACCCCCGTCTCCCTCTGTGCAGGCGAAACTCTCCTGCTGACCGCCCCCCGCAGCGCTGACCCTCACCGGCTTGGCCACTCTCATGCTCTGCCAGATCACGGTTTTATTATTTTCAATTTGGCCGGCAGATTTCCGGCGCTACATTTTTATTCCCAAACTTCTGCCGTGAGAAAAAGCCGATCCTTGCGGCTTTTGCCGCCGATTTCGGCGACGGTGGCCTTGCCGTAGCCCTTGAGGGAGATCACGTCGCCCGCGGAGACAGGGGCGTCGTTTTTCAGGCAAGGCAGGTAGTTCAGGCTGGCGGCCCCGGCGGCGATCAGCTTCACGGCCTGCGTGCGGGAGAGGCGAAAGGTCTCGCCCAGGACGGCGTCGAAGCGGAGGCTCTGAACCGTGAATTTGACCTCGCGGCGCTTCCGCTCCGGGGCGGGGACGTCCGAAAGCGAGACGATCGCGGCCTTGACGCTGACGCGCCCGGCCTGCTCCAGCCCGGAGAGCTGGCCCGCCACGGAGGGCAGGCAGAAGACCCAGGCAAGCTGTCCCTGGATCCAGATATCCCCCACCCATTCCCGGCGAACGCCAAGGGCCAGCAGGGCCCCCAGATAGTCCCGGTGGCCCGGCGTGCCGTAGAAGGCCTCCAGCCGCAGGACAGAGAGATATTCGTCCGGGAGGAAGTCCGCTTCCTCCATCCAGGGCGGCAGGAAGAACGCGGCGCGCCGTTCGCAGTCCGGCTTCCCGCCGTTGAGGATCATCCGGCAGCCGGAAAGCCCCCGCGCGTATTGAACCGCAGCCGCCTGCTCGGCAGGGGTGAGAAAGGTCGTATGGGTCACGGCATTGGTTTTTTCACATTGCCGGTACAGATCGTCTATTCGTTTCAGTAATGCTTCATGTTCCATAATTCAAAATGGTTCCGTGGCGCACAGGTGTGCGCCGCTACGGAGGCTTCGCGTTGCCCCGTCTCCTATTGCCTGTTGCCTATTGCCTCATGCCGACAGATTGCCGGCGCTACATACTTGTCACTTGTCCCCTGTCACTTGCAGATTCTCCCCGACGGTGCCCATCTTCTCCCGGCGGGTGGATTTCAGGAAGCTGTCAATGTCCCCGTAGATGCGGTCGATCTCCTCGCCGAATTCCCGGGCCGACTGGCGCACCGCGCCGGTGCGCAGGGCCGAAACCTGAATCAGGTTGTCCGAGGTGACGATGCGCGGCTGGGTATTCTTGCCAAATTCTTGCAGCAGACGCTCGATGTAGGCGTCGCCGGTCTCGTTCTCCTTCGTATAAACCACGCGGACGCCGTGATAGTCGAAGCGCTCGCCCTTGCCGCCCTTGACCCGGTAGGCGTCAAAAACCAAAATGGTCTCCGTGCGGGTAAAGGCGGCGTAGTTCGCCAGAATCTCCATCAGCCGATCCCGAGCCTGTTCCAGATCTGTTTCCGCCAGAGCCGCCAGCTCCGGCCAAGCAAAGATCACATTGAATCCGTCCACGATTAAGATCTGCCTTCCCTCGTCCAGCCTTCCCCCGTTAAGCCTTCCCCCTTGGGGGAAGGTGGCATCCGGCGTCTCACGGAAGCCGGATGACGGATGAGGGGGTGTCGCTGTTTCAGCCTGTTCCCGATCCACCGCCCCCCTCCACACCGCCGCCGAATACTGTGGCCGCTTGATGGGGCCGAACTCCCGCTCCAAAATCGCTTGCAGTTCCTTCTCGTCGATGCTGAGCCGCCGTCTGGGTGGGGGCGCACTCTCCCGTTTTGGAGCGAGGACGCTTTCTACGTGCATATTGGCAAAGACCTTGTCCCATTTGACCGTAAACCCACCGCCGTGGGCACAGAAGACGGAATCCGGCGTGTTGTCCAGATCACCTTCCGGGTCGTAGGGGTAGGAGGCCCGGACGGCATCCGGGTCATGGCAGAGATCGTAGCCCTCCACCTGAAGGGCCAGCTTCCCGAGACCACGGGTATAGGCCGCGACCTCGCGGGCATAGTCCGTCATGGACGCGACGGGGGCGCGGCCCCGGAGCAGGCTCATCCCGCCCAGGTCTTCCGGCATGTCGAAGCTGCCGAAACGGGCCTTGATATCCGTAATGGCCCGCCCGATCTGGGCGGTGGGGATCTCCAAGCGGAAGCGATACCAGGGCTCCAGCAGGACCGATTCGGTCTGCATCAAGCCCTGCCGCACGGCCCGGTAGGTGGCCTGACGGAAGTCGCCGCCCTCGGTGTGCTTCAAATGCGCCTTGCCCGCAGCCAGGGTCAGCTTCACGTCCGTGAGCGGGGCACCGATGGCCGTGCCGAGGTGTTCCTTTTCGGCCAGGTGGGTCAAAATCAGGCGCTGCCAGTGGCGATCCAGCTTGTCCTCGCTGCAGGTACTCGCAAAAACGAGGCCGCTGCCGCGCGGCAGGGGCTCCAGCAGCAAATGCACCTCCGCGTAGTGGCGCAGGGGCTCATAGTGGCCTACGCCCTCCACAGTTCTGTCGATGGTCTCCTTGTAGAGGACGCGCCCCTGCCCCAGCTCTACGGTCAGGTCGAAGCGATCCTGGATCATGCTTTTCAGCACCTCGGCCTGAACCTCGCCCATGAGGCCCACGGAGAGCTCCTGCAGGCGAGAGTCCCAGCGCAGGCGCAGCATGGGATCCTCGGCCTCCAACTGCCGCAGCTTGGGCAGCACCAGCCGGGGGTCCGTTCCGGCAGGCAGGCCGATTCGATAGTGCATGACCGGCTCCAAAACCGGGCTGCCTGCGGCGGCCTCGATGCCGAAGCCCTGTCCGTTGCGAGCGGCTGTCAGCCCCACCACGGCGCAGACCTCGCCGGGAAAGAGCTCCTCGACCGCTGTGAAGCGGCCGCCGTTATAGACCCGAAGCTGGGTTGCCTTTTCCTCGAGGCCCTCATAGCACAGCGTGTCGCGGACGCGGAGCGTCCCGCCCGTCACCTTCAAATGCGTGAGGCGGACGCCCTGCGCGTCGTGGGTAATTTTGAAGACGCGCGCGCCGAACTGCTCCGGCCATTGCCGGGGCCTCAGCAGCGCCGTGAACGCATCCAAAAACTCGTTGATCCCATCCAGCTTCAGGCCGGAGCCGAAGAAGCAGGGAAAGACTTCCCGGGCCGCCAGCATATCCCGCAGCATCGTGGGAGAAACTGCGCCGCCCGACAGGTATTCCTCCATCGCGGGTTCGGCGCACATGGCAAGGGCCTCGTCCCGCTCGGCGTTGTCCGGGGAGAAATCCACCACCCCGTCCCCCAACTCCCTGCGGAGGCTGTCCAGCAATTCGGCGCGGCTGCTGCGCGCCAAATCCATCTTGGTGACGAACAGCACCGTGGGGATCTGATAATGGTCCAGAAGCCGCCAGATCGTCCGGGTGTGGGCCTGGACGCCGTCCGAGCCGCTGACGACCAAAATCGCGTAATCCAGCACCTGCAGCATACGCTCGGTCTCCGCGGAAAAATCCACGTGCCCCGGGGTGTCCAGCAGGGTCAACGCCCAGTCTTTCCATTCCACGTGCGCCTGCGCGGCAAAGATCGTGATGCCGCGTTCCCGCTCCATCGGGTCAAAGTCCAGCGCTGTGTCGCCGTGATCGACGCGCCCGAGGCTCCGCAGCAGGCCGCAGCGATAAAGGATGGCCTCCGCCAGCGTGGTCTTGCCCGCGTCCACATGGGCCAGCAGACCGACGGCTGCTTGATTCTTTTTATCCATTGGCTTGTCCTTTCAAATGAAAAAATGAAAGAATGAAAACATGAAAAAAAATGAGGTATCTGTCATTTTTCAAAATGACAGATGATTTCAAATTCGTCCCGAAGGGACACCGAAATTCTTTCATTCTTTCATAGTTTCATTTTTTCATTTTTACAGCGGCTTCTGCTTCATCCGGGCCCAACTGCGAGGATACTGCTCCGGGGTCTTGCCGGTCTTGTGGATGACGATGACGGAGTGCACCGCACCGCCGATTTCAAAACTCTCTGTGCGCTCATAGCTGCCACCCAAGAGGCGAATCGCGTTGGCTGCCTCATGCAGCTCCTCCTGGGCCATTGCGCCCTTCATGGCAAGGAAATAGCCGCCACGGTGGACGAAGGGCAGGCAGAGCTCACAGAGCAGATCCAGGCGGGCAACAGCGCGGGAGGCCACCACATCGAAGCGTTCCCGGTGCTCCTTGGCAAAGTCCTCAGCCCGGCCCGTCAGGAAGCGGGCCTCCACGCTCAGGGCGGGCAGAGCCTCCGTCTCCAGCCAGCGCATCCGCTTCTGGAGGCTGTCCAGCAGGGTCAGGCGGAGGGTCGGCTCCGCGAGCTTCAGCGGCACGCCGGGAAAGCCCGCCCCGGTGCCCACGTCCAGCAGAGACTTCCCCGCCAGCGGCAGCACCTTGAGCAGGGTCAGACTGTCCAGCAGGTGCAGCTCCGCCGCCTGGTCCGGCTCCGTGATGGCCGTCAGGTTCATGACTTTGTTTTTCTCCAAAACCGCCTCGCCGAAGCGGACGATCATGTCCGTCCGCTCCTCCGGCAGCACAATCTCCAGCCGGTGCATTCCGGCAAGCAAGGTCTCTTTCATATCGATTTCCTCCACCGTTTTTCCGTCATTATACCATGTTTTGGTCTCCGATGGAAGCATCTTTTTCCGGTGCTTGACTTTTCCCGCGCATAGTGCTACACTATGCGAAAAACAAGGAGGGATGCGGCATGGAACGCACAGAAATGATCAACAGCTTCTACGACGGCTATTACGAGGACACCCGACTGGAACGCTCCCGTCACGGGCAGTTGGAATACCGCACCACGATGCACTTCATACACCGCTGTCTGCCGCAGCCCGGTACAGTATTGGAAATCGGCGCCGGGACGGGCCGCTACTCCATCGCGCTGGCCAAAATGGGCCACCGGGTCACGGCGGTCGAGCTGGCAGAGCGGAATTTGGAGCTTCTTCGTCAAAACGCGCAGGGCATCGGCAATCTGACCGCCTTGCAGGGCGACGCGGTCGATCTGAGCCGTTTCGCCGACGACAGCTTTGACCTGACGCTGCTGCTCGGCCCTATGTATCATCTCTACGACAGGCAGGATCGGGACGCAGCGCTCCGGGAAGCAGTCCGGGTCACGCGGCCCGGCGGCCACATCCTGACAGCCTTTCTCTCCGTCCACGCCATTCTGTTTGACAACTATCTGCGGGGCAATCTAGCGGACGGGCTGGCGGAAAACTTCGACGCAGCGTATCGCGTCCGCCATTTCCAGGAGCAGTTGTTTACCGGCTACGATATCCCGGAGCTGGAAGCGCTGTATCGCGGCCTGCCTGTGACGCCCGTCACGTTGGCCGCGACCGACGGGATTCTGGAACTGGCCGAGGGTCGCGCCGACTTCGCCATGTCGGACGAGGAATTTGAGGATTACGCGGCCTACCATCTGCACTTCTGCGAGCAGCGGGAGCTGCTGGGAAGTTCTTCGCACCTGCTGTATTTGTGCCGGAAAAACTGCAAGTAAAAGAGTTAGAGGGAATAATTAAGAAGTAAGCAGCCGTCAAACCGACGCCGCTTACTTCTTAATTCTATTCAATTACCCCTTCCCTGCGTAGGGCGGCCAGACCTCTGGCCGACGGAAACACATCAAATCGAAGGGCACGGCGGCCTGAGGTCTGGCCGCCCTACGAAGCGACTGAATAGATACCTTAATTCTTACCTCTTATCTCAGCCGTTTTACGGCTTCTGCCACAGCTTCCACCAGGTAATCCGCTTCCTCCTCCGTGGTAAAGCGAGACAGCGACGCGCGGACGGAGCCGTCGATGACCTTCGGCGCGACGCTCATGGCCTCGAGCACGTGGCTGCGGTGTCCCTTGGCGCAGGCGGAGCCTGCCGAGACGTAGACCTCCCGATCCTGGAGGCAGTTGATGATGCCCTGGGAGCGGACGCCGGGGATGGCGAAGCTGACGATATGCGGGGCGGTCTGCGCCCCGTTCAGCACCACGCCGTCGATGGCCGAGAGCCCGGCGCGGATGCGCTCCTTGATTTCAATTTCATGCGCCAGATCCTCCCGCAGGGTCGGCAGGGCGGCCTCACAGGCCGCGCCGAAGCCGAGAATATTCGGGACGGCCTCAGTGCCGGAGCGAAGCCCGCTCTCCTGCCCGCCGCCGTGGACGAAGGGAGGCAGGGACAGTCCCTTGCGGATATACAGCGCCCCCGCTCCCTTGGGGCCGTGGATCTTGTGGGAGCTGACGGTAATCAGATCCGCGTCCAGCGTGCCTGCACGGAAGGGCACCTTCAGAAAGCCCTGAACCGCATCGGTGTGGAAAATCGCGTTCGGGGCCACGCGGTGGGTCAGCTTCGCCATACTCTGGATGGGCATGAGCGCGCCAACCTCATTGTTGACCATCATGACAGACACCAGAATGGTATCCGGCCGCAGGGCGGCGCGCAACGCATCCAGCGTGACCGTACCGTCGGGCTCCGGCGCAAGGTACGTGATCTCAAAGCCCTGGGCCTCCAGCTCCTGCATGGGGTGCAAAATGGCGTGGTGCTCGACCTGGGTGGTGATGATATGCTTGCCCCGCTTGCCCAGCTTTTTGGCAGCGGAGAAGATCGCCCAGTTGTCGGCCTCGGTGCCCCCTGCGGTGAAAAAGACGCGATCCGGCTCCGCGCCGAGGGCGCGGGCCACGGACAGGCGGGCCGTCTCGACCCGCCGATGGGCCTCCGTCCCCAGCCGGTGCAGGGCGCTGGGATTGCCCCAGTCCTCGGTCATGGCTGCCGTGACGGCCTTTACGGCCTCGTCACAGGGTTTTGTGGTTGCGGAATTGTCAAAGTATGCAAACATTTCGTTCTCCTGTTTTCCGGTGCTTATCGATGCACCACCTCATCCGCCCCAGTGTGGGCTACTTCGCACCTTCCCCTCAAGGGGAAGGCTTTTATTTTCCAACGCAGAAGCGCTCAAAAATGCGATTCGTGATGTCCTCCCGGACGGTGCGGCCGGTCAGCTCGCCGAGGGCTTCCAGCGCTGCTTCCAGCTCAGTCAGCACAGCGTCCGGGGTAATTCCGGCCTGCATCGCAGCAAGCGCCCGGCCGATGGCATCCCCGGCCCTGCCTACAGCTTCTCCCTGCCGGGTATTGGTCAGAATAGAGCCGTCGCAGGGCAGATCCGCCCCGAAGCTCTTTTCGATCCAACCGCAGAGCTGATCCAGCCCGTCGCCCCGCGTGGCGGAGACGGCAAAAATGGGCTCGAATGGGAGTTGAACCCGAAACACGCGCTGTTCCAAATCCGTCTTATTCAGGACGGCAATGGAATTTTTGGCATCCTTGGCGGCGGCCATCGCCTGCCGATCCTCTTCGTCCAGCGGAATGGCGGCGTCGCAGACAAAAATCGCCAGGTCCGCCTGCTCCGCAGCGGCCCGGGAGCGCTCCACGCCCATGGCCTCGATCCGATCTTCCGTCTCGCGGATCCCGGCGGTGTCGGTGATCCGGGCCAGGACCCGGCCAAAGCGGGCCGTTTCCTCCACGGTATCCCGTGTCGTACCCGGAACGTCGGTAACGATAGCCCGATCAAATCCCACCAGGGCGTTGAGCAGGGAGGATTTGCCTGCGTTGGGCTTGCCCACAAGCGCAATGCGCACGCCCTGCTTCAGAATCCTGCCCCGGTCGCAGGTGGCCCGCAGGCACTCGAGCTGCGCCCGATCTGCGCGAAGCTGATCTTCAAAATCCGAAAGTCTGAAATCGGGGATCTCTTCGTCCGGGTAGTCCAGAACGGCGTGGTAGTGGCTGCAAATATCCGTCAGTCCCTCGTAAATGGGGCGCAGCCGCCGATCCAGCGCGCCGCCCACCTGGGCGGCGGCATTGGCCGCCATGTCGGCGGTCTGGGCCTCGATCAGGTCAATGACCGCCTCCGCACCGGTGAGATCCATCTGTCCGTTCAAAAAAGCCCGCTTGGTAAACTCGCCGGGCTGAGCAGGCCGGGCGCCGGCCCGGTAGAGCGCCTCCAGCCCCGCCGTCAGCACGGCAGGCGACCCGTGGCATTGGAGCTCCACCGTATCCTCGCCGGTGTAGCTATGCGGCGCTCTGGAATAGACCGCCAGCGCCTGATCAATCTCCCGACCGCGCACGTCATAGAGCGTCCCGAGGATCAGCTTCCGATCCGGCGCGTCGGAAAGAGGCTTTCCGTTTTTGCAGTGAAAGACCGCCCCCGCCGTTTCGGCACAGCCTTCGCCGGACAGGCGCAGGATCCCGATGGCGCAGGGCTGCTTCCCGGTGGAGATTGCCGCAATGATGTCTGCCATATTCGCACGCCTCCCTTTTTTTGGCCTATTATATCCCCTTTTCTCTCACAAAACAAGCCCTTTTCAGTTGCTTTTTTCCACGGCTTCTGCTACAATAGGGAAAATGCCAGCGGAAAGCAGGGGGTTACTATGCCGGAGCTCAGCTCCTCCAACGCACTCGTACTGATTATGACAGCCATGTTGGTCTGGGTCAGCGTCAATGTCCTGATCTCCATCATCCGGCTCAACAAAAGCTACGATCTCGCCCCCAGCCGCTTTCTCTATCCCGCCAACTGTGATCCCACGCTTTGTCGGGATCCGGCCGGCTTTATCCGCTTCATCACGCCCCGTCTGATTGCCTTTGGCGTGCTGGGGCTGCTGCTGGCGGTCTTCTTCGTGCTCAACGAGATGACGCCCCTGTTCTCTGCCCTCCCGGATTGGTTCTCCAAATGGGCCGCGCCGTTTCTCTTTGTGCCGCTGTTTGTCTGGTACGTCATTTTTATCAATCGGGCCGCCAAGCGGTTCTGGTAAGGAGGATCCCATGAAAACCTGGAAAATTGTCATTCTCGACGGCGAGCGCACCAACCCCGGCGATCTGAGCTGGGACGTTCTGCGCGCCCTGGGCGATTTGACCGTTTACCCCGCGACCGCTCCGGAAGAGCTGGTCTCCCACATTGGCGACAATGAGATCGTCATCCTCGACAAACCCGTAATCTCCCGCGCCATTATGGAAGCCTGCCCCTCCGTAAAACTGATTACACTCTTTGCCACGGGCTTCAACCACATCGACATCGAAGCTGCCCGGGAGCTGGGAATCACGGTTTCCAATGCCCCCGGCTACTCCTCCTGGGCCGTTTCCCAGTTGGCTGCCGCCCTGCTGCTGGAAATCACCACGCAGGTCGGGCAGCACAGCGCAGTGGTCCGGCGGGGCGAGTGGACCGATACCTCCTATTTCTGCCGCATTGCGCCGGGCTTGACGGAGATTGCCGGAAAAACCGTCGGCATCATCGGCTACGGCGGGATCGGGCAGGCCTTTGGCCGCATCATGAAGGCCATGGGTGCGGAGCTCTTGGTCTATTCCCGTCACGTCCACCCGGAGCTGGAAGACGAGCACACACATTATGTTAACCTCGATCAGCTCTATGCGGATTCGGATATCATTTCTCTCCACTGTCCCATGAACGCGGACAGCGCCGGTATGATCAACCGGGACAGCCTTGCCAGGATGAAGGATGGAACGATTCTGATCAACACCTCCCGGGGGGGCCTGATCGTGGAGGAAGACGTGGCGGCAGCGCTGCAAAGCGGCAAGCTCCGTGCACTGGGACAGGACGCCTTTACCGTGGAACCCATTCGGCCGGACAATCCCCTGCTCACCGCGCCGCATACCTTCCTCACGCCCCACATGGGCTGGGCCCCCCGCGAGACTCGGGCGCGGCTGATCCATCTGGTGGCGGAAAACGTCCGCACATTCCAGGCAGGAAAGCCGCAAAACGTCGTCAACGGTGTGGGCTGAGCAGCCCACACCGTTGACGAAGCGAAAACTGAAATTTTTTTACTCGATAAACATACTATAATAGTAGGTTATTGTCAAAGGAGGCAGAAAAATGTCCCCCACTTATCCAGAGGAAGTATTCCAGTCCAAACCGGCTACGCCGGCGCTGATTCGCCAAACAGCCCTCGCCCTGGGAAAGGTGTCAGTCCCGTCGGGGCGGGACTGCGTAGGCCTTCGGGCGCGGGCAGAGCGCTTGACAGATCTGTTGATTGACGCCATGTTCCCCCGCCACGCCGATCTTGCCGACGTAGGTACCGCTGATCGTCTGGAGCTGGCTTCCGCGCTGTTGGACGTCTGTCTGCGTCAGGTGGAGGTTCTGAAGCCGGATGCGGTTGCGGAAGCCCTGTTTCTCGGACTGCCGGAGCTGCGCAGGCAGCTCGGGACTGACCTGGAGGCGGCCTACCGGGGCGATCCGGCAGCGGCGAGCCTGGACGAGATCCTGCTCTGCTACCCGGCCTTTCGCGCCATTGCCACCTATCGGCTGGCCCACATTCTCTATTTACAAAGCGTCCCCCTGCTGCCGCGGATCATGGCGGAATACGCGCATCGGCGCACCGGTATCGACATTCACCCCGGGGCAAGCATCGGAGATTATTTCTTCATTGACCACGGGACCGGCGTTGTCATCGGCGAGACCTCTACCATCGGCCGCGACGTCAAGCTCTATCAGCACGTCACGATTGGCGCCAAGAGCTTTGAGGTAGGGCCGGACGGCACACTGGTCAAGGGCGTCAAGCGGCATCCCGATATCGGGGACCGGGTCATCATTTACGCAGGCGCCACGATCCTCGGCGGCGACACACAGATCGGCGACGACTGTACCATCGGCGGCTCGGTCTGGCTCACTCACTCCGTCCCAGCCGGGACCCTGGTGCTGGCCCGCCCCGCCGTGACAACCGAGCTCGGGAACGCATAAATAATCGACAGGCAGCAATTCGAATTGCTGCCTGTCGTTTAATAATCCGGCGTGGCCTCTACGCGGTCGGCTTGAACTGTGCTTCCCTGCCAGGTTCCGGTGAGGATCACCATCGTGCCGATGGCGGGAACCTGCTGTGTCGTCTCGAAGGGCTGGGTCCAGGCATTGTCATAGTAGGGATGCTGGATCGTCGTGGGATTCAAAACCCGGCCATAGACCCGCAGGCTTTTGCCTGAAAAGGCGTCCGGCTTGTACTGCATATTCAATAGCTGCACCCGCTCCAGGGTCGCGCCCATGGTGGTCAGATCCACGTCGCAGGGCTCCGGGGCGAAAGCCGTCTCCAACTCCACTGTCGCGTCCGTAAACCACAGCCCATCCAGGGCCGCTTCGTCCCGGGTCAGGGTCCCGGTCATTTTAACCAAGCTGCCGTTGGCGGGCAGGCTGTCCGGGTCCTTGGGAACAAATTCCCACTGCCAGTCACAGCACTTCGTAGTGTCCAAGTAGCCCCAGACGTAATAGCGGGTCTTTTCGCTGAACGCGTCGTAAAGCCGCGCCAGAGTGCCCTCCTTGGTGACCGTTTTCCCCACGTAGTCGTCGGCCATGTCGTTATAGAAAATGTTTTGATACAGGATATACTCTGTCTGATTCAGCACCGTGCGCATGGTATTTGCAATCGCAGGGGCTGCCTCGGTTCCGGCAACCGTATCCGGGGAGAGCCTGGAAGCAGCAGGCGTATCGGAACCCTTGCAGGCTGCAAGAGAAAACATTGCTGCAAGACAGAGTGCCGCAAGAACACGTTTTTTCATAGAAAACTCCTTTCGTCACGCACTGTGCGACGCGTCGGATCAACGGCTTTCCAGAAAACCGATCAGAGAGAAGATCCCGAACACGGCGATATCCGCCACGACGATGGTAGAACCGACAGGCGTACCGTTTGCGGCAGCAATCAGAATTCCAGCCACGGCGCAAAAAACGGAAATGCAGGCCGCGCAGATCGAGACGCCGCGGAAGCTCTTAAAAACACGCATCGCGGAGAGAGCCGGGAACACCACCAACGCAGAAATCAGCAGCGAACCGACCAGCTTCATTGCAAGGACGATGACCACTGCGATGATTACGGCAATCAGCAGATTGTAGAGGCGGGTCTTCGCGCCGGTGGCGGCGGCAAAACTCTCGTCAAAGGTAACGGCAAAAATCTTGTGGTAAAAAAAGACGAAAAAAGCGACCACCACGACAGACAGCACGATGGAAAGCCAGACTTCCAACGACTTCAAGGTCAGAATGGAGGTACCGCCGAACAGCGTGGTGCAAACGTCGCCGGAGATATTGGCCTTTCCGGTAGGTGGAAAGAGGTTCATCAGCAAATAGCCCACCGCCAGTGCGCCGACGGAAATCATGGCCACGGAAGCGTCGCCCTTGATCTTTGCATTGCTTCCCACTGCAAGCAGAAGAACGGCGCAGAGAATGGTCACGGGCATGACCAGCAGCATATCGTCGGTCAGGCCGACAACGGCAGCCACCGCCATCGCGCCGAAGGCCACGTGGCTCAAGCCGTCTCCGATGAAGGAGAAGCGCCGCAGCACCAAGGTCACGCCGAGCAGCGAAGCGCAGAGGGCCACCAGGACGCCGACCAGCAGCGCGTTTTGCACGAAGCTGAGCTGTAAGTAATCCCAAAGCGTCATGGCCTGTAGCCTCCCCGTCCCAGATAATGCACCCCGGTCTCGCTGCGCAGGTAGTCCTCCACGGGGCCGCAGTAGATCCGCGCTCCGATGTGCAGGATGTGCGTGGCGTAGCGCAGGGCGGCTTCCAGATCGTGAGAGATCATGACGACGGTGATTCCATCCCGCCGATTCAGATCCGAAATCAGTTGATACATCTCCGCCGTGACCCGCGGGTCCAGACCCGCCACCGGCTCGTCCAGCAGCAGCAGTTTACGCGTAGCACAGAGCGCCCGGGCAAGTAAAACGCGCTGCTGCTGACCGCCGGAAAGCTCCCGGTAGCAGCGTCTGGCCAGCGGTTCGATCTCCATACGTTGGATGTTCATCCAGGCCAGTTCTTTATCTTCTTTGGAATAGAAGGGCCGGAGGCCCTGCCGTCCCTGGCAGCCGGAGAGGACGATCTCATAGACACTGGCGGGGAAATCCCGCTGGACCACAGTCTGCTGGGGCAGATAGCCGATCTCGTTCTGCCGCAGGCCGTCGCCGGTCAACACCTTCCCCTTCAGGGGATGAATCAGGCCGAGAATGGTCTTCATCAGCGTGGATTTGCCGGAGCCGTTCTCACCCACAATGCAGAGATAGTCGCCCGGATTTACTTCAAAGCTGATATGCTCCAGGATCGGTTTTCCCTCGTAGCCGAGGGACAGATCCTGACAGGAAAGAAGGGCCATACTTACGGCCTCCTGTTTTTCAAATTATCCGCCAAGCGCTGTTTTCAGCACTTCCAGATTCTGCTCCATGACGCTCAGGTACGTAACGCCATCCGCCACCTGCTGGGCAGTAACGGCCTGGAGGGAGTCCAGCTCCAGAATCCGCGCGTTTTTAGCCTTCGTGTTGGAGACCACAGTCTCGGCCAGACGACTGTCTGAGGTTTCCAGCTTCATCACACATGGCAGCGCAAGCTCGTCCACCTTGTTCACCAGGAAATTGACCGTCTCAAAGGAAGCTTCCGTCTCTGCAGAGCAGCCGGCAAAGGCAGCGTAATAGTTCAGACCGTAATCGTCTGCCAGATATCGGAACGGGAAGCGGTCGGCAAAGAGAAGCGTCTTGCGGGCGGCGTGCTCCACCGCCTCCGTATATGCGGCGTCCAGCGCCTCCAGCTTGGCGGAATAGGCCTCGCAGTTGCTCCGGTAGACTTCAGCGCCGGCGGGATCCTTTTCCGCCAGAACATCGCAGAGCTTCACGCAGACGATCTTGGCAAAACGCAGGGAGAGCCAGACGTGCTCGTCGTACTCCGGGCCTTCTTCTTCCTCTTCTTCCTCTTCCTCTGCCTCCATGCCCTCCACGGTCTCCTCCTCCTTGACGGCGGAGCCGAGCACGTCCATCAAGCAGACGACGGTCATATCCTTGTTGGTTGCCTGTGCCAGCGCGTCGGGCACCCACTTGTCGGACTCGCCGCCGACGTAGATAAACACGTCGCAGGAGGAGATCTTGTAGATGTCGTCCACTGTGGGCTGGTAGCTGTGGAAGTCGGTGCCCTTGTCCAGCAGAAGGGTCAGGGCAATGTGGTCAGCGTTCTCCCCGATGATCTCACGCGTCCAGTCATAGGCCGGGAAAATCGTGGCGACTACGGAAAGCTTTTTTCCTGTCACATCGGGTCGGGTCGTAGTGGACGCCGCGTTGGCTCCGGCGGAGCAGCCAGCGAAAAGGCTCAGCAGGAAAATCGCGCAAAGCGCGAGAATGATTTTTTTATGCTTCATGATCGATAGATTTCCTTTCAAGTTCTGTCTTCGTTCTTTTGGGCAGCCTTCTTTGCGGCGGAACGCCCAAACGCCGCCGCGCAGATGCTCAAGACAGCAGCAGGATATTTTGCAGTTCCAACGTATCCGGTCTGCGCAAAGCGGAGCGTCGCCGATCCGCGCACAGGCAGAGCGGCAGCTCGCAAAAAACGATCAGCAAGACCGTATAGATTGTGTACTTCTCCGCCCGGCACGCCCTGGCAAGCATACAGACCGGACAATCGTCGTCCTCATGCAGGCTCTCATGCACTTGCGCAAGCAGCAACAGACACAGGCAGAGCAGCAGAAGCAGCACCGTCAGCAGGACGGTCAACCGTCTTCCCTTTCGTTGCATAATCCCTCCGAATAACCGGACGCTTTGCCGCATCCTGACAGCCTCGCGCCATAAACAGACCCAGGCGTTATTTCTCCTCGTTCTTTTCCCGCTGACAATTCTCACAGACGCCGTAGAGCACCGTATCGCTGCGATCGACCGTAAAGCCGTCCAGCTTCGCAATCGAGCCCAGCAGCGCCTCTGTCTCTGCCTCGTCCATGTGGAAGGTCTTTCCGCATTTTTTGCAGCTCAGATGCAGATGGTCCTTGCACTCCTCCGCCTTCATATACTGGTAAAAAACCTCCCGGCTGCCGGACTTGGCTACCTTTCGTACGGTGCCGTCCTGTTCCAGCGCGGAGAGGTTGCGGTAGACGGCGCTGACGCTGATTTCCGGCAAATCCTCCGAAATCTGCCCCGCGGTCAGGGTTTCGTCCGCGTGGTTTTGGAGGTAGGTTAGCAGCCGCTTTCTGGGTTGGGTCATGTAGGCTTGCATGAATAGACCATCCAATCTGCGAATCATTCGCATTTTCTCCTGCACACTATAACACGGTATCCCGCGTTTGTCAACAAAAATTGCGAGTGATTCGCAATTTCTTGCAAATCACTCGCAGATTTCACTTAATTTGCCCGGTTGCCCGCGTCCAATCTATACAGCATTTGCACCAGCTCCGCCCGGGAACATGCCTTCTGCGGAGAGAAATGTGTGAAGTCGGTTCCAACGGTAAGTCCTTTCTCGTAGGCCCAGCAGACTGCATCGTGATACCAGGCGTCGTCCGGGACGTCAACAAACGGAATCGCAGCAGGTTTGCTGTCACCGTCGTAAGCCGGGCGGCCGTAGCCGAGGATGGAACCATCCGTCAGCGCGTAGCTCCGGCGCCGTACCATGTTGTTGCTGTTTCCCTCGATGGTGAAGACCTTGCCGTTCTCCACCTTCTCCACAAGGCCCGTGTGACGGACGCTGTCAGCAGTTCCGAAAAAGATCTGAGCCTGGGCGCGGGCTGGTATGCCACGCGCCCGCCGCCTTGTAGTAGGACACGGACATGCCGCAGCCGGCTCCATACGGGCCCGTGTAATACAGGGCGTTTTGCGCACGCCTGGAATCCCTCCCCGCAGCCTCGTAAACGCACCAATCGACGAAAATCGCACACCATTCGTATCCGTTTTTCGGTCCCTGATAAAAATGCGGGTCCGCATCCCAGAGGTCGCGGGCATATTTCGTCCAGTTGCCGGTTCCGGGATTTCCGGTTTTGCTGTCCAGATCAGCGTTGGACGCCTTTTCCAGATAGCCTACCTCGCCGGCAGCCACACGAATGACTTCATCTCTATAAATCTTCATTTTGAATCCCTCCCGTTAAATACAGCCAAACGGTGCAATTCCAATTGACGTATTGGCGAATTCTCCTTGCCAATTCGGTACCGGATTGTTCAAACGTCCGGCCATAAACCCGTTTGGGGTTGTACCGTTGTATGACAGGGACCTGGTGAAATAACCGACGTTTTGGGTTGAACTCCTGTCTTTCGGCTTGGAACGCACAGTTTCAGACGGCTTATACAGTTGAATCTGTGTGCCTTCTCCCTCAAATCCGCCCGTAGATACGCCTGTCAACTCAGAGTATGATCTGAGCGCAAGTTTGTTGTTCGGCACAGTTACGACCGTCGTATAGTCGGAATGGGCCAACACAGCAAAGGTTTTCAGACGGGTCTTCAGCCAGGTCGGCAGCGCTTCGACAATCGCCGGAAGCGTCGTATCAATCATCATCGTCATAGAACCGTATCCGCCGACTGCCGAACTGGTGCTGTTCATTTTTTGATTTGCACTGAACTGCTGGCGGAAGTCAAACTGGAACAGACTGCCGCAAAAATTGTAATCGCCGAACTGCGAAATCACAATGTCGATATCCTGCTCGGGATTTGTGTTTGTCGCACCGACAAATTCACCGACGTGAATGGTCCGGACGTCGCCGACACGCCAGCCGCCGTCCTCCTGCAGATCAATGATCCCCTGGCGAGCTGCGTCGATCATCGCCGCAATCTTTTCATCGGGTCCCCAGGTGAACGACACCAGTTCCACGCCGCCCTTCTGCCTTCTTCCCGGGACGGTACTCAGTTTGTATTTAATGACGCCGGCGTCTCCGGCCTGGATCGTGATCGGATAGCTCAACACCGTTCGATCGAGCAGACAGACAGCGCTGCTGTTTTGGGTATCGCCGGGAAAAACGGCGCCGTTCAGCGTCTGCTTATAACCGATCTCGCAGATCGTTATCGGATCGCTTCCGGTATTGGTAACGGTGATCGTATACTCCACAAACGGGATCCCCGGCGCGTCGCAGCCCGTCGACGTCGATACAAGCGTAAGGGTCACTCCGCGCTCAATCGTTTCTTCCAGATTGATATCCATCTTTGTCGGTTCGGTGCTGCCGGTGCCGACAGAAATCCCTGCGGCTGTCTTGGAAGTGGTCAGGTCCGTTATTCTCGAATACGGGAAGTTGGAAAAGGTGTTATTCAAAAATTTGGTCAGCCCATCCACGCTTACCACAGGGAGACTGCCGAATTTGGAAGAAGACGATGCAAGCATCGCCGCGAGCAGGTTTTCATAGTTTTGTGTAATCATCTCATTTCCTCCTCGTATACAAATGTTTTTATGCCGGTTTCGCTTGCACTCGTCTTTTGTATCGTGATATACCCGTTCTGCGCAGCTTGAAAAAAGCAGCTTTCATAAGCAGACGGTCCGTCATTACCCGCGATACTTATGCCGGAAACGTTGCTTGTCGCCTGAGACACATCTGTGGTGCTGAACATGACTCGAAAACGGTTTCCCACCGCAGTTCCCAGTTTGATCAGATACGCCTTGTTTGCTTCCACCGGATAGATATCGCTGTAGCAAGTCTCCGGTTCGTATAAACGCCACGTTCCGTTGCTTACGTAACCGTGCGTAACGTCCGTATGCAAAGCAGTCAATTCGGTTGGCTGACCTGACTGTGTGCTTCCATGGGGGATACAGCGATTGAGAAACGCACCAATATCAAATTGCGTTTCCTGCTCCGAACGTGGACAGTAGTTGATATAGTCCAACTCAATATCCGCCTCGCAGTACTTCCCTGCCGTTTTCAGCGTTTTGCTCCCGAGGTTGTTCAACTCCAGGATTACCTGTCCCTTGTAGCGCAGCGTCACGCAAGCCATTACGCAACACCCCCTGCATAAAGCGGAAGCTGCAGGGCAAAGAGCTGCGTCCCGCTGCTGTTTTGAAATAAGACCAACCCCGTCGCGTCAACCGTGGCGGCAGCCGGTGTCGCGGCAGTCAGCGCTTGGATCTGACTGTCAATTTCCGGCACGATCAGCGTACGCGAAAACAGAACGTCGATCAGGTTCATATTTATGATCCTCCTTTTGTTTCGTCATAGCTTCGTCTACTTTCTGATGCCGAACGGAATCTCTCTGCCGGCCCGGGTCTCCCTTCCGGGCTTGATCGGTGATTCCAATTCCGTTTTTGCTGACAGTTCAAAGAAACGCTCACCCCCAGGAGTATCTTGCGTACATTCATTTCCTTGAATTGTCACCCTAATTATACCACACTTTCGCTCAAAAGTCAACTATCAAGATACTTCAGCAATGAGAAAAAGCTCCGGGCGATACACCCGGAGCTCGTTTTCTCTGTTTCGTCGGAATGCAGATCAGTTATCCGCCCGATTATAGCCGTTTTTCATGGTTTCAGAAGCGGCGCGGAGGACCTTGTTCAGCGTCTGAGTGGATTGCTCCTTTGCCATTTTTGCAAGCTTTTCGTTTGCCTCGGCAGAAAGCGCATAATTCCCGGTTTCCAGCATTTTTTTGTCATACTCCCGCAGAAGCTGGCGGCCCTTCGTGATGACGGCCTCCTGGTAGCGGTCGATATGCTGGACGCACTGGTTGTAGCTGTGATCGGCAAGCGCGCCGATCAGGCAGCTTGTCCAGTAAAAGTTTTCCGTAGAGCACGCCATCGTCACGTTGGCCAGATAGGCCGGCATTTTGCTGACGTTTGTATAGACCGGCAGTAGGGCGTCAAAAGTCGTGGAGCCGAAGCAGATCCATTCGATTCCTCTCAGCTCTACCGGATAATCCGGCCGGATCTGACAGACGGAGGTAACGCCGGTGCGGTTAATGCCGATGGAACGGTACTTCCCCCGCAGACCGGTGTCCTGGTTCAGGTAGGGATTGTACGGCGTGCCCTGGTAATTGGAAGACAGAAGGTATTTCACGTCCTCCACAGCCAGCTTCCGCTCCGGCACAAAGGACCAGGGAATATCGTCGCTTTCCGGCGTAAAGTCCGCGTTCGGGCCATCCCAGCGGTAGGTCCGCGGGGTCAGATATCTGCCCATGAACCAGGCGCGAGGCGTGTTGTAAACGTGATCCTGGTCGCGGCGCGAACCGAAAATATTCCGCGGGTTAAAGACGCCGTTCCGGTTCAGGTCGAGATGGTTTTCCGCAATGAATTCCCGCAGATCGGCAGAACACAGATGCGCCTTCTTCGCGCCGAGGGCGTCGTCCAGGTCAAAGCTGTCCATTCCGAATTGGTTGGGCATGATGACCACCGCGTCATCCGGTACTCGCTTTGCCATCCAATGGTGACCGCCGATGGTTTCCATCCACCAAACTTCGTTCTCGTCGTTAAACGCGATTCCGTTGGCTTCGTAGGTCCCGTAGCGCTCCAGAAGCTGTCCGAGCCGCAGCACGCCTTCCCTTGCAGATCGTATATAGGGCAGGACGAGGACCAGAATATCCTCTTCGCCGATGCCGCCGGGGACTTCCTTTTCCCGGCGGGACTTGGGCTTCTGCAGCTCGACCATGGGATCCGCACTGAGAACACGTGGATTGGACGTAATGGTTTCCGTAGCCGTCATGCCGACGCCGGCCGCGTTAATGCCGGTGGCCGCCCAGATCCCGCTGGAAGGATCCACGCTGGGACAGGCGGTATAGGACAGCGGCTCCTCGGGAAGTTCTACCACCACGTGGGACAATACGCTTTTATAGCGCCGCTTTTGCTGCTTTGGGGTCACGACAATGAGTTTCTTCTCGTCAAAATGGCCGTCATCGGTTCGCGCGATCATCGTTGATCTGTCGTTGGACGCGCCGCGGCCCACCAATACTGTTGTACAGGGCATCGCTGAATCCTTCCTTTCCGGTTGTTTTTCGATCAGATTATACCATAAGATTGCTTATCTGACAACTGTCAAGAAGAAGAAATGACAATAAATTGCTTGCAATCATGTCAAATCCATGCTATGATAAAATAAATATTGTATCTTTTTGTTGGATTAAGTGCATTTCTGCTGTCGTAAGGGAACGCTCAATTCTTTGCAAGGGGGCATGCGTATGAGAATTCGTCCGTTACGCCGAAGCATTTCCACCGTTTGCGCATTGTTTTTTCTGGCTCTGAGCTTGATTCTTTCCATCGTAACGTTTATCCTGTTCAGTTCTTCCATGTATAAGCGCTACAAGAAAGAACTCACCAGCATCGAGCGCTTTCTCGAAACGCTGATTGACAACGACGATATGGCAGCGTGTGCACAGACCCAAACCGAATCGGAAAAGTACCGCGCGTTCCAAGTTTTTCTGGACAGCTTCATCGACAAATATGAGGACCTGCGTTCCATCTATCTGCTGGAGCTGCTGGACCCCGGTGATCCGATTCAGGTCCGCGTCATTTGCGCCTCCAATTCCACCCGGAAAAATGAAACCGAACCGGAGACCGTGCTTCATCTGGGGTACGGGGAACCGGACTGGTACAATCCGGACGCGGTCCAAAAATTACGGGACGCACTCTCCAAGAATCAAACTGCGTTTTTCCGAACGGACTCCTCCTCGGGACTCGACTACACGCTGGCCAAGCCCATGTACCGTTCCAACGGCGATTGCTACGGGCTGCTTTGCGTGAATCTGCCTTTGACCGATTTGAATGAGGAAGTCTACCGTGACATCTGTATCAGCATTACCATCATTATTTTCTCGGCTGTCTTCTTCATCGTCCTGATACTGCTCTGGATGCGGAAAAACGTCACAGATCCCCTGCTGGCATTGGAAGAAACCGTCACAGACTTTGCAAAAGCCTCCGACGGAAAGAGCAATCCGGACGATCTTGTCTACCGCGCGCCGGACATCCACGTTGACAACGAGGTCCTATCCCTGTCCAACTCGATCACCAAGCTGGCTGACGATATGCGCAGTTATGCCTCCAAAGTACTTGCTACAGAGCAGGAAAAGCAGCGGCTGCGCGATCAGGTTCTCCTGGACGCGCTGACCAAAGTCAGGAGCAACACCGCCTACCGGGAAAAAACTGCCGAGCTGCAAGCCTCCATTGAAAAAGGAGAAGCCGAGTTTGGTCTCGTCATGATCGATATCAACCTCCTGAAGCAGATAAACGACCAGTTTGGCCACGAATTCGGCGATGAATACATCATTGGCGCTGCGCGCAGGGTCAGCGAGGTCTTCGCCAACTCACCGGTCTACCGGATCGGCGGAGATGAATTCGTAGCGGTTTTGACCGGCGACGATTATGAGAACCGCGAAGTTCTGTGCAAGCAACTCAAAGACATTCTCTCGCTCGAATCTGAGGATGAGGACTACGCGCCATGGCAGCATTATTCCGCCGCCGTCGGTATGAGCGTTTTCCGCAAAGGAGACGACGTCTCCGCCGTCTTCGACCGTGCAGACCAGGCAATGTACAAGGAAAAATTGCGAATGAAGGCAGATCGTGAGCCGGAAAACAAAGCATTTTAAAAACGCTTTCCGCTTTCTATACAAGCGCAAAAGGAACCACCGGATTTTTCCGGTGGTTCCTTTTTATCTGAGCGAATGCTCTTTCAGATCTGCTCATCCAATTACGGGTTTTCCGGCGAGGGGGAAACCATCGCGGAGCCGTCCGGGACGTTAACGATCAGAATTTCCGGCGCAGGCCAGTCGCCGTAGTGCGTGTCAACGAAATCAGGCAAGGCCGCCGTGTCGGGATCGCCCGTCACAACTGCAGGTGAATAGCCAAGCTGCTTGACCGTTTTCAGGTTGAATGATCCCTGGTAGTAGGCAACCAGCGTATCGTCGTAGGGGGTTGCTGCCTTACGCTCATCGCCCTCAGCACCGGTGGAGACGAAGCTGCGATAATCGACGGTGTTCTCGTCGAAGGCAAGCATTCCGTCGGTACTTCCGTCCGTGCCGCGCTTTCCAACCGCGCTCATTTTATAGTTGATAATAGAGAAATAATAGTTATTGGCAAAATCGTGATTCAAGTATTCCAAATATCCGGCAAAAGCGCCGTTTGTTTCCGCTCCGCGGACAAGGCCAGTGCAATAGCTGTTCTTAATGGCTTGTGTCTTCGCAGATCCAACTAATCCGCCGGCTACGTTGCCGTAGACAGAGCAGGTGGAATAGCAGTAGTCAATGTCCGCACTGCTGGAACCGACAAGTCCGCCGGCGTTTTGTGCGGCAGTCACGCTGTAGATGGGAACAGAAACGCTCGAATTCTCTTCAGAGGGCTTGTAATAGTCGCCGCCTTCAGTGAATCCGGCGGAATAGCAGCCAACGATTGAACCGGACACGGCATTACCAACAAGGCCGCCGGCATCCAAATCACGGCTGGTCACATAGACCGCAGCGGCGCAGCCCTCTATATTGGTTCCATTCATGGATCCGATCAGACCGCCGGCATATCCCTCGGTCGCATTAACGCCGATATGCAGATCCTCCTGCGCGTCTTTGCTCTGGCAAACAAGAACGTTACGGATCTTTCCACCCTTCAAAGACGCAGCCAGGGTGCCAGCCGATTTGCCGGCAACAGCGCAATCAAGGAGCCGCAGATTAGAGACGTTCAAGACGCCTTGCGGATTGCCAAACAAGCCGGCAGCGCTGTTCGCGTTAATCAAAACGTCGGAAATGGAGTGATTTCTTCCGTCGTAGTTCAGCAAATACTTCTGACTCAGAGGTTCGAAACCGCAGCTCCCGATGTTGCTGCTGTGACCGCTGAGATTGAACACCAAAACGGATTCCGGATGTTCGGGGTTAATTGCTTTCGCAAAGTCATTCCAACTCAGGTCAGACGTCTGAACAGCGTTCACAGTATCCTCATCTTTCACGCCGAAGCCTGAAATCATAGGATCAAGATTTTCCAGATGGCGGATATTCGTAATCGTCACGGTCTCCGGGAGCTTCCCGGCTTCGGAAGTGCTTCCATCCGCGAAAAGGCTGTTGGTCTTCTGTTCCGCGCTGTATGCCACGTTCGTGTACTCCGCGTTATTGTAGGCCACAGCGTAGATGACGATGTTCTCGCCGGGAATCAGGCTGCCTTCTCCAGTCCAATCATTCACACTGTTGAAATGCTGTCTTTTGGTATCTGTAGAATCATTATTGGTAATGTCATCCAGAACAACCTCGTAATACCCCTTGGCTTCATTATAGTAGTCACTTTCGGGGAGGAACAGCATTTGCTTCACCACGCCGCTGGATTCACCGCGAACTGCGAGGTTGATCTTCTCGTTTGCACCTGAAATCGTCCTGGTAAAGCGCACGTAGAGACGCTCTTCATTGAACACCTGGAGCTGCGGCGCATCGATTCTCGCGCCCGGTTCCTCTTCTGCATTGGCGCCGCCGTAGTAGCCGATGACAGAACCATCGTAGTTTCGGAGATTCTCCGGGTCTGCATTCACGGCGTCCAGAAGCTTGTAAATATCTCCGCTTTCATAGTTGAAAGCGTAGCGGCCGGTCGCTTTCCAATAGAAAACGTCGAGAACCTTGCCGGAGGACTTCTGGTAGCGAATGACGTAACAGCCAGATCGGACGTTTTCGTCCAGCGCGCCGAAGGGCAGCATCAGATCGAGCACGGAATTTTCGCTGTTAAAGCCGCTCTCCTGATCGTCCACACGGAAATAATAGATGTCACTCGCATCCGTTGTCTTTTCGTCCTTGTAGCCGAAGTTCGTACGGCCAAGGTAGCCTTCGTGCTCGGCCATGGTCAGATTGTTCTGCGCAGCAATAAAGAGCGTCTTTGCGTAGCCGTCATTTTCTGTCTTCTCCATCGAACGCATGTGGTTGACGATGGCCATAATAATGACGCTGCCCAGAACAACGAGGATGGCGACTACGAACAGTGCCTCCACCAATGTGAAACCTTTGTTTTTTCTCATTTTTCCCATAATCATCACCTGTCGCTGAATCAGCCTTTCCTGCCAATGACCTCGATCTCGAAGGCCACGTCTCCCAGATCTGAAAGGACCTGTTTCGATTCCGAACTGTCTTGCAGTTTCTTGCAGACCTTCAGACCCTCAATCTTGACAATACCGTTCTCATAGCTTACACCCGTAAACTCGGCATACAGATTTTTCGTTGCCGCCTGCTGGGAAACCAGAAGCCTCGTAGGAACGCCCGGATGGGAATCGCTTGCCCAAGCTTCCGGGGAAGCTTCTTTCGTCAGGTAAATTCCATCCGGTTTCGATTCCAGAACACATTGTGCGCCGGAGGAATCGATGTAGCGGATGATGTGGCTCTCAGCGGTAACGATTTCGGACTCGGTTTCGCCCTCACCCGTACCGTCGTCGCCGGTCTCATCGCCTGGCTGATCCCCGGTTTCATCGCCCGCCTCGTCGTCTCCGACTTCTACCAATTCCATGTCACAAATGATGGAACGGGCGGAACCAAGTTCATTTCGAAGGGCGGTCATCGTAGTAGAAAGCAGCAACTGACTGTGAGAGGCGTTCACCGCTTTGGTCAGTGCCTCTTTGGCCGCAGGGATTCCCGCTGCGACAATGCCTGACACCATCAGCAAAATCAGGACGGCGATCAGGGTTTCTGCGAGGGTAAAGCCCCCGCGATTCTTTTTCACAATTCTCTGTTTCATGACGCGCTACCCTTTTTATACGACGTAACGGACACGTTGCCAATTTTATTGTTGATATAATACAGAACCGGGATCGCAGTTGATGCAGATTCTTCTTCGTAGTTCCCATCGTCATAGAGCTTGATGTCCGTCTCGATATCTGTCAACGGATCCACGAGCTTGATCTCGACGGTTCCTGTCCGCGTTGAACTGCCTTTCTCTACAAGCAGGTTATTCTGTTCCACGTATTCCTTCGTCAGAGTTTTGCTGCGAATCACCATTTTACTTGTCGCGGAGATCATGGTAGCCAGCATCATCAGGCCGACCGCGGACAAGAGGACCGCCACCAAAACCTCTGCAATACTCTCACCTTTTTGGTTGCGCAGACGAGATTTCAATTTCTTCATCATTTCAATCACCTCAGGGAGAATCCGTTTCAATGGGAGTTCCCGTTTCTACAGGCTGGGCAGAGGCGTCAGCCGCAGAAACGACCTTTTCCACGCCGGAAACCGTCCAAGAAATCTCAGCGGTTTTCGTAAGGGTTGTACGCGTCGTCACGGTCTCATGGAAGCCGCTGTCCGTGTAAGAATCACGGTTGGAGCTCAAGGTTTCCGTGGTTTCGGACTCAGTCTCGTTGATGGAGGGGCTGAGCTTAATTCGCAGGGAATAAGTCTCGCCGCTTTTATCCGTACTGTTGGTCAGCGTCAAAATGATGGTGCCGTCCGGTTGTACTACGTACAGACAATCAACCGACAGGCTGGACGGATCCGCCACGCCGACGTTCGGGTCGGCATCGGTGCTGCCCGCATGGAGCACGCGAAGTACGCCTTTCTGCTCCGGGCCGTTCTTCATAGACTGGTTCATCGCCTCGTCGGTGTTGAAGTTGGCGTCATCCAAGAGAAGCTTTACAGCAATGGTATCCAGAAAGGTCAAATCTGTAAACACCGCTCCGTCATTCGTATCCGTAGGATAATCCGCCAGTTCCGTGGGCACTTCCGGTCTTTCGTTGAGCTTCGTGGTATACCTTGCGGAAGACGTTTCGGCTATTTTGTTGGCGTTGACGGCGGCGCCTCCGGCAAGATTCACCTTATATTCTGTGACCGTTTTAGTAGTAATCTCGCGGGTGCGGACAATCGTTACTTTTTTCCCGCTCAACTCATCAGCAAGCAGGCCTGCCGCCGAGGTGACGTTGTAGTAGCGCTGGTCGCTCTGGGCCAGGTTGCTCACCCGTCCGGCTGCTGCCGAACCGGCTGTGAGCACCAAGGCGCCAACCACTGCGCAAACCAAAAACAGCAGCAGGGCGAAGGTGATGGATGCGCCCGATCGGGAGCGCAAAACACTATGGGTTTTTCGTTTCATGCTTGATCGCTCCCTCCCGGGCTCATTCCGTAGTTTGATTTAGGGGTCTTGTTAACTGTTCTGATTTTTAATCTCGTATTTCTCGCCGGACGCTTCGGTCACCGTGTTGGTCAGGGCAAAGCTTTGCTCGTCGTTCTGTCCCTTCTTGAGCGCCATAACGCCCTGGTCGGTCACCTGGAATACGAAGTAATGCTTGGGCACGCTGTAATGTTCGTCAGCGTTCTTCGGATTGATCGGCGCCTGAGTCTCCTCCAGGAGATAAGTGCCGACGGACAGGAGGCCGACGAAGAAGACGCCGGACTCGTCGGAATCCTTGAGGTTGTCGTTCTCGATTTCCACACCGTCAAGCCCGCGGAGCGTGAACTTGCCGCCGGACAGAGGCATGAGCACCGTGTTGATCTTGCTGAGGATCACGGGCCGCTTGGTCGTGGAGTAGTTCACGATACCAATGCGCGCAATGTCGGGCAGTGTGGTATAACGGGTCACGTTATTCTTCGTTTCCAGGCGGAACATCGCGTAATCAGTCACTTCGCGCTTATAGGGGTTCTCTTCCCCGTAGACGGAAGTATCATTGAAGATCTCCGTATAAGCGTTGCGCTGATCATCGATCTCCTCCTGCTTGATTCCGAGCAGCACGTTTGCCCAGGCGCCGGTGATCTTATCCGACGCCTCCGGAACCTTCACGTATTCCTTGCCGACCAGCAGAATGTACGTATTCGTATTTGTCACGTACAAATCGTTGCCGTTTTCGTCTTTGGGAACAGCAACTTCCTGCACGTAGTAAATACCGCTGGAAACCATCTCAAAGGTCACAACGCCTTTGTCGTCCGAGATCGCCGTAACCGGCAGTCCTTCCTTGTTCATGACAGATTCGGTGCAATCCAGATTCGTGAACAGTTGGAACTTCGCGCCGGCCAGCTCCTTGCCGAAGCCGTCGACCTTCCTGAAGTTGACGTTGATACCGCCCGTCCAGGCGATCCAGTTCTGCTTGGTGCCTACCTGGCCGGTGAGATACTTGGTGCCGCAGGCAGTCACGCTGTCCTCACGGGCATTGCGGAATGCGTGCATGGTGGTCTCGGTGAGCAGAGCAGGACTGGTAACCTCAGCAAAGTCCCGGTTCTTCCCGTAATGGTTCTCACTTTCGGCCCAGAGCCAGATGGTGCCGTCGCCGCCGGTCAGCTCGCCGGTGACAAAGAGCATCTTCGGATCGTCGTCTTCGGTCTCGGCCAGGTAGATATCCTGACGGCCGTAAGCATACGACATGGTGGCGTTGGTCGGGTTATCGCCGGAAATCGGGGTCGTGCTGAAGTTGCCGGAGGTGGTGCTCAGGCTCTCGCCCACGACGCCGGATCCGCCAAAGTTGATATTGCCAGAAATCTTGAGCTTCGCGTCCGCAGAGACGTAGATGCCTGCGCCGTTGGCAGCCTTGTTGCCGGTGATCGTACCGCCGGTCACGGTCGCCTCAGCCTTGGAGCCGAGGTAGATCGCGCCGCTGTTGACAGCCTCGTTGCCGGTGATCGTACCGGATGTGACGGTCAACTTCGCATTGGAGCCGAGGTAGATCGCGCCGCCGTTGGCAGCCTTGTTGTCTTTGATCGTACCGGTCGCCACGGTCGCCTCTGCATTGGAGCCGAGGTAGATCGCACCGCCGTTCTCCTTGATGTTGGAGTTTTGCAGCGTCGCGCTTTCGCCCACGGTCAGCTTGCCGCCGTCGGTCACGCAGATCAGACCGCCGTCGCTCAAGCCGGTCCACATGTCGCCGGCGCCGTCCAGAACAACGTTGTTCAGCGCAAAGCTGCCGCCGTTCACGGTAAACAGGCTGTAGCCGTAATCGGATTCGTCGCGGGTAACGGTCGCGGTGGTACCCTCATCCAGGAAGGGATACTTCACGTTCTTCGCTGCAGTGGTGAGCGTAACATTTACGCCCTCTGTGATCGTCAGCGCATCCTCATCGGGATTCAGATCGTAATTACGGATCATCTGGATGGTGCCGGTCTTGTTGGGCATGTTCTCCTCGATGAAGCTCAGCGCGTCATTCAGGCTGGCGAAGAGCTTTTCGCCGCTGCCGGTCGCAACCTTGCAGATCGCCGGAATCTCCTCAATGTAGATCGTGCGGATCTCGCCGTCAGTGCCTGCCGGTTTCAGGTCTTCATCTTCGTCGCCCTCAAAGCCGTAGGTGACGTTGCCGTAGTAGTCGATCTTAATGATGACCGGCTTTTCCAGCGGAATGAAGCCCAAAGCGGTCTCGATCTCTCTCAGGGTGTAGGTATTGTAAATGACGTTTTCGTTGTCATCGTGGAACGCATCCGGCGTTTTGAGATTGAACTGAACCGTTCCGTCCTTGGCAAGCCAGCCCTTTTCACTTGAATTCTCACTGTCGACGGATACGAGTTCGCCGAACTCAGTCAGCTCAAACTTGCCGCCGGGGATGCCTTCATAGAAGTTCTTCGGGTTCACCAGGCGGAGCTTGACGCTGACCTCGCTCACACGCCAGACCGCGTACAGGATGTTCTGCTTGCCGCCGGCAAAGCCGCCGCCCTGTTCGTTATCGATACCGACGACCCAGCCTCTTCCGAAGTCGGCTTTCTTCGCGTCCTTGGAGAAGGCCCAGCCAACGAATTCCGCCTTTTCCTTTTTAAAGATGTCGCCCGTCGGAAGGACAATGGGAAGTGTGACGCCCTGGTTCAGCAGGAACTGCTGTTTGAACACGACGACGTCTTCGCCTTTATCCTTATCGAATTTTGCAATGTCCTCGCCAAAGGCTTCCACTAAGTCAAAGTTCTCGGTTTTCTGTCCGCCGTTGGAGTGGAGGATCAGGCCGGTATCATGGTCGCCGGTGCTGGTTTCGGTTGCAGTCTGGAACACAGGATACAGGATCAGGGTATCGTATTTTCCATCTAACGGGCTCTTCTCCACCAGATAGGGATTCACGCTGAACAGATCTCCGGCGGCGTATACATTACTGTCAAAATACCAGCCGATCAGATTATAAACGTTGCCCTCAGCATCCTTGGCCTGAAGCTGCTTCCCGGGATTTCCCGCAGCATCCACGTGGAGCGGCACCATGGCGTTGGAGTAATCCTTGTATTTTCTGTATTCTCCATTTTCGACGTCCTGCGTGATGTCTCCCCACTCATACAGCTTTTCAAAGTCCACCGGATTGCCCTTGGAATCGACCGGCGTATCGCTGTAATAAATGCGGATCTTGCCGCCCTGTCTCCACATGGCCTTCAGGATCAGATTATCCTTGACCTTTTCGTTTTTGAAGTCAAAGCGTTTATACTGCTGTCCGGCTATTGCGTTTTCGTCCACCTTGAACCAACCGATAAACGAATAGGCGTTGCCGGCCTCAGTCTTTGCGTATTTGACCTTCTTTTCTTTGTCGGTCAGCAGCGGATCATTTTCGTCATCCGTATAGTAGGCCGTTCGGGTAGCGGGCTGCACTCCTTCCGGATCGTCGGTGTTGAATTCGTCGTAGTGGTAATAATACGTGCCGTTGGTCTTTCTCACATACTCCCGTTTGACCGTATATTCTGAGATTGAATCTTCGTAATTACACCAGAAATACGTGGATTGACCGGAAAGCAGTTCGCCGCCGTTGGGATCGATCTTGACCCAATACCAGGTGCGGTCAAAGCCGGCGTAGAGCGCCAGGTTCCGGCTGGGCATTTCGGTGAGGATCTCATAGTTGTCCCGATGGAATTCGCGATCCGGGTAATCCTCCGGATTCACCGCGGACATATCTTTCCCGGTGTAATAGCGCTCAGGTTTTCCACTCTCAACGTCAGATTTCAGGTAATAGTACCAGAGCTTGGCCTCGTCCTCCGGAACAGGTACGGTCTTGCCCTCTTCGTCCACCGTGTACCGGAAGAAAATCTGGGTATGGCATTCCTGATCAGAGTACCAGCGGTGGTTGAAGCTCCAGCCGGGCGTCTTGGCAATCGGCTCAAATCCAGCATCCGGGTAGAAGTTGGTGATATCCGCGCCATAAAGCACATCTTCTTTTACCTTCACCGTGTCGTTGCTCTGCAGCGGCGTGGTCAGGGCCTGACCGTCCATGCTGTCATAATAGCTGATGTCATAGCTTCTTCGTTTGTAGCGGATATGAAGCGATTTACTGGTGCTTAATTGTACCGAGGCACCATTGACTGCAGATTGCCAACTACCGCTGGACCAACTGGTGTTTTGTGTATTGCTAAACCGATATGTATCCAACGTGTATCCATTGAATTTTTCTGAGAAGTAGAATGTTCCGGAACCGCTGGTGTTTCCTGTATAATCCGCAGAATCAGGAGAATCGCCGTAATTTCCGTTTGCATCCTGCAGGTGGAAGTAGATTTTTGCACTCGAATTAGAGTTATAATACAGGCGCATTTCCGTCTGCTTTTCATCTTTCACGCCATTCAGAATAAATTGGCCCAAGAATGACATTGACATATCATGCCAACCCTGATAATCCTGATATGGGTATGTATGCCCGTCTTGGTTATTCGTATAGTACGAATACATTTTACCAAGCGGCCACGAATACCCGTACATGCCCAGATCCTGGCCGTATAAACCCCTGAACCAGAAGTTATCCGATCTCAGCTTATAGCGCTTCCCTGTAAATAGTTCATCATTATAGTACCAGTCAGACATGGCCACGACTTCATTCCACTGGTAATAATTTGAGTAATTGGTTCCATATATAAGATACTTACAGTAGTAGGTAGTATTATAATCGGTAGGAGGATTGTTAAAGGTATATCCACTATCGTAATAACTATTGTTCCACTTCGTGTAATACTTCCCGTCATAACCCGGAGTATTTCGTGCTGCTCTGGGTTGATCCGTCATAGCAACACCTTCAATGGCCCAAGTCTTGTTTTCGCCTTTTTTCAGGAGCACGTCGTGACCGTTCACATAGCCCCACTTGGCATCGTCGTCATATGCCTCCTGATATCCCGGATCATTCGTGTAGCACGTTGCGTTATACCCAGGCCTACTTCCATTGTAAAATTTCATGTAAACGGTGTTGCGGTTGTAGTACACGTTCAGGACCGTCGAACCGTTGTCTTTCACGTCGACAGACACAGTATCTTTATGCGGATCACCTTCGACGTTCTGTTTGGTCTTGTGGTGGAAGCCGATAAACTCATCCTTGTACGCCGGATTCTCAGTCAGCGCGGTAAAGTCGATGCCAAAGCTGTTCTGCGTCAAAGTTTCCCTGGTATTCAGCTTGACGTCTTCACTGATAAACTGGCGGTCAAATTCGTAGGTCTTGTTCTGCTCCGGACAATCCCGGTCGTCGCTGATCCTCTGCTTCCAGACGATGACGGTATAGGTGGCGTAGCCATCTTCCCACACGGCATAGAGATCCAGCGGCGCACTGACCACGGTGTTGAAGTTGTACTCGTGCGTCTCCGGATTTTCCGCATCCTCCTTGTAGTTCGGCTTTGCCGGATCTTCAAACTGATAGAACTCGCCGTTTTCGTTAAAGGTGGGAAGGGCAGACCAGAAGCGGAACACGTGGCCGCGCCATGTGGGATACGGGTCCGGCACTCCGTCCTTGTCTGTATCGTCCGGCACTCCGTCCTTGTTTTCATCTTTTATGGGCTCCGTTGCCGTACCGCCGGTAAGCACAAATTCGGGTTGAACATAATCCGCGCCGGAGCCGACAGGCGCCGTATGGAAGATTACCCAGTGACCCTTTTTGAAGATCGGATAGAGATGGTAGGTTTCTCCATCCTTTACCGACAGAGAGGTAATCGGCTCTGTGGTATTGTTTTCATTATAAAATGCTTCATAATCGGTCGCATTCTGGAGGCTTGGTGCGTTTTTCGGGCAATACCAGCCATAGAACGCAAATCCTGCCTGCTCATGGCCGGAATCCGGCTGCGCCGTAAAGTCGGCATGCGTCGCATCCGGGATCTGATAGGTGGTTGTACCGTCAACCGCAACGCTGTCCGTATTTATAGTTGTATAACTGTATTTTTCCCCGTCGAAATCAGGCGCATGGTAAACGACTGTGGCATAATCACTGGTATAGCGGGCCTCCACCTCGACGATCACGTATTGGTTGACCTGCTTGCCGCTCTCATCGTATTCGCGCGGCACAACCACACTGTCGGCGTAGACAGCTTCCTTGTTGCCGAACATGACTGAAATCGGCGTGTTGAATTCGATCTTGTAATCGGTATCTTTGACATACCAACCCAGGAAGTATTTGCCCTGGCTTGCCCGCAGATCCTCGGCTGCGACCTCAGTCAGCATACCCTGGTTGCGGATAATCTGCTGGCCGCCTTTCTCGTCCGGAGTAAGACCCCATACGTACTCTTCGCCATTCTTCTGATACTGGTAGAACTTATACCAGGCACGGGGGACCACGATGTTGTTGTCGCCGTCCGAAATGGCGTAGACGGAGAAGGAATTCGTCTTGAACTGCACGGCGCCGTCTTCGGCGAGTTCGTTCTCCAGAAGCTCGGTGCCCTCCTCACCAAAGTGGACGACACGAAGCACGCCCTGGGTCTCAGGACGGTCCGCCAGCTTGATGGAAACGGAGACAGCCTGGTTGGGCTCGTAGGCAACGCCGTCCTTCTCGATGGTGATGTCGAAGAGGCGGGTGTAGACGAGCTGCTCCGGGTCGAGGGAAAGATAGTTCGCGGTCTTGGTCAGGTATTTCTGATACTCGTCGCCGGTCAGCTCGCGGACCTTCAGCTCCGCGTCGGTCGGGATGCCCGCGTTCTTGTCGTAGGATACGGAAATCTCATAGCTGTTGCCGTCGGCAGCGGTGATGGTCTTTTGCAGGGTGACGCCCATCACAACGTACACGGAGAAGCCCTTGGTCTCAAACGCGATCGCATCGCCGTTCACGACGGAGCCCATGACCTCGGTCTCCTGGCCGAAGTGGACCACGTTGACCTCGGTGCTCTCGTTCATCTCCTCGGACAGCAGTTCGATGCTGACCTTGACGTTCTGGTTGGGCTGGTACTCCACGCCCGTCTCCGGGTCGCGAAGGCTGATGTCGAACAGTCTGGCAAAATCCAGTTCGCTCATCTTCTGGCCGGCGCACGCGGCGCCCTTGGTCAGATACTTGGCATAGTCCGCATCCTCCGGAAGGATCTCCCGGACCTCCAGCTCCGCACCCGCGGGAATGCCGGCAAAGCTGTCATAGGACACGCGGACGGAATAGGTGTTGCCGTCGGAAGCGGTCAGGCACTTTTCCACCGCAACCCGAACCACAACGTAGGAAGACAGTTCGCTTGCAGAGAAGCGAAGGTCTTCGCCGCGGAACGCGGCGCTCTTCACGCGGACCGGGGTATCGTTCTCGCGAAGCTGCCAAAGCTGCAGCTCCCAATTTTCGTTCTGCTCGTCGGCCAGAGCCGCGTCATGCAGCGCGACCTTCACGGTGCCGTCGATCTGATAGTCCGCCTCTTCGGGATGGGTCAGGGAAAGATCCCAGCCGCGGATCACTTCGCCGGGAAGGGCGAGCGTATCCGCCTCGACGGACGCAGCAGCGACCTGCGCGGAAAGCCCGGTGGGCAGCGCGCCAACGACTACGATCTCCGTCTCCCCGTCTTCAGTGGCGGCAGAATAGTTCCGGCTCTGCTGACGGGCCGTGACGGAAAAGCGCAGCGATCCGGACGCGGTCTCAAAGCAAACCGCGTCTGGGTACTCGTCGTCCGCTGTGAGCGCACGCTCGACGACGTCGGCATGCACTTCTTTCTCTTCCAGCTCGTAGGACTTCTCCTGTCCCTCCGCACGAGCAGCAGAGAAGGCCTGAACGGAGAACAGCCGCTCGGGTTCCTCTGTCGAGCGCTTGTTCTCCTTCCGGAGCTCCTCCGCCTCGAAGTCTTCCTCATAGACGTAGACCGTGGGATCCATCTTACCGGCGCGGGCTTCTCTGATCGCGGTGCCGTCCACGAAGACGGTAAGCGGGACCTCCGGAGTCCAAAGCCGACCCTCGGCGTCGTAGAAGCGCAGCTCGACCTGCATCAGAGCAAGCTCGGCATAGAGGTCCTTCTCGGCATAGGGAACCAGCTCCGCCCGAGCAGTGACGTACTCGGGCATCCAGCCGCGAACCGTGATGACAGGATCGGAATCGTTGTCTTTCTCTTCCTCCGCAACGGCCGCGTCGCGGGAAAGCGTCAGCTCCATCATGCGGGCGGCCTCTTCGGCCTTCTCCGCAAGTCTGGCGGCTTCGGCTTCCTCCTTTTCCAAACAATCTTCCTCGAATGGCGCAAGCTCCACCGAAAGGGCGCGCCAAACGTAGCCCTCCGGAACTTCGAGGGCGTCATCAGAATTGGATCCCGTTCCCTCAGAGTATGCTCCTACAGGGAACGAGAACAGCATGACGAGAGCCAGAAACAGGCTTGTCGTACGCTGCAGCAGCTTCGTTACTTTCAATGTAGTGTCCTCCTATCGGAAAAGCCTGCACGCATAGTGCTACTTATGGTTGTACTTATATGAATACATCTGCATTATATCACATGATTTTTGGGAATGCAAGAAATAATTCATGAATTTTTAATAATTTTTTTCACAAAATACACTTTTTTCTCACAAAACCTTGATTTTCGCTCAAATCTTCGACAAAAAAACCTGCGGAACGGCCTTTTCAGGCCGTTCCGCAGGATCATACGGTCGAATGAAATGGGTATGCATTCGATTTTCCCGATCACCACGGGGTCTCCCGCCCGGAGGGTCAGCCCTCCCGGTCGATCAGAAGCTCCGCAATCTGAATGGCGTTCGTCGCCGCGCCCTTGCGGATCTGATCGCCGCAGCACCAGAGGCAAAGGCCGTCGTCATCCGTCAGATCCGGGCGAATGCGGCCCACGTAGACCAGGTCCTGATCCGAGGTATCCAGCGGCATGGGGTACTGCGCCTCCGCAAGTTCGTCCACCAGCTTGCAGCCGGGGGCGTATTGGATGGCCCGTCGGGCCTCATAGACGGAGGGCCGGTGCTCGAAGCGCAGGGTCAGAGAGATGGAGTGGCTCCGTACCACGGGCACGCGGACACAGGTGCAGCTCACCTTCATCTCGGGCAGGTGGAGGATCTTGCGGCCCTCGTACTGGAGTTTCATCTCTTCGGAGGTATAGCCTGATTCCTGCTCGCTGCCGATCTGGGGGATCAGATTGAAGGCAATCTGATGCGGGAAGACTTTGCTCTGAACCGGCTGGCCCTTGATGACCGCGTTCACCTGCTCGCTGAGCTCTACCGGACCGGCAGCCCCGGCACCCGAAACCGCCTGGTAAGTGGAGGCCACCATGGAGACAATGGGCGAAAGCTGCCGCAGCGCGTTGATTGCCGTCACGGCAATGATGGTGGAGCAGTTTGGGTTGGCAATGATGCCGCGATGATGCTTGACGTCTTCGGCGTTGACCTCCGGAACCACCAGAGGCACGTCCTCCCGAAGCCGGAACGCAGAGGAATTGTCGATAAACACAGCGCCCGCCTTCACGATCGCCGGTGCAAACTGCTTCGCCACGTCGTTCTCCGCCGCGCCGAGTACGATATCCAGGCCCTCAAAGGCATCCTCCGCGGCCAGTTCAATCTGAATGGGCTTGCTGTTCCAGGCCACGACCTTTCCTGCGCTGCGTTCGCTGGCAAACAGATGCAGCTCGCTGACAGGGAAATCCCGCTCCAGCAGAATCTTCATCATCTCCCGGCCCACGGAACCGGTCGCACCGAGGATACCGACTTTATACTGCTTCATGGTATTAACCTCCTTATAATATAGTTGAAAGTTGAAAATGGAAAGTTGAAAATTTCGGTGTCGGTCAAATACCCTGTATCGTGCAGGAGCGAACGCCAATACTTTGTTTCGGATGTCTCTTTCAACGCAATTGACATCTTCGCAATAAAATCTGCTCGGCTCTGCCCCTGCTGTCCCTCCGTGATATTGGCTCGAATGCTGGTACCGCTTCTCTCCAACTGCTGTGAGAGGATATATTCCCGTTTTCTGTCACGAAGGTATTGGCAGAGTTTCACGATACGAACGGAAAAACAATAGCTCTTTTCAGCGATCATACCGATCTCCTCGCCCGAAAAATGTCGTTGAAGGTCTGTTCCCTTTTGCAGATGGCAATCTGCAAAACACAATCATTTTCAACTATCAACTTTCAATTCTCAACTCCCAATACGTCTTTCCTTATTTGACAAAGCTGTTATACAGTACCCGGACGGTGGAGGCGAAGTCTGCTCCGTCCACGCCGAGAATAATATTGACCTCTCTGGGTCCTTTGGAGATCAGGCGGATCTGAATGCCCGCCTCGCCGAGCGCGGAAAAGATACGGCCGGGAATCTCGGGACGGTTGACCATCCGGCGGCCAACTGCAGCCACGATCGCCAGGTCCTTGGTCACCTGGATCTCGTCGGGCGCAAGCTTCTCTTCCAGTTGGGCCACGATGTTGTGCTGCACCTTCTCGAGCTTGGCCCCGGAGACCACCAGGGAGAAGGTGTCGATCCCGTTGGGCGTGTATTCCACGGCAAGGCCGTTGTTTTCAAAAATCTCAAACACTTTCCGGACCGCGCCAACCTCGGAGCTGAGCCCGCGCTTGGAAATGCTGACCACGGAATAGTCTTTTTTGCCGGCAACGCCAGTGATAAAGCGGCGGTCATCGGTCGGCTCGGTATCCTCATCGAAGCGCTCCATAATGACGGTGCCGGGATGCGCCGGGTCGTTGGTGTTGCGGATATTCAGCGGAATATTCTTCTCCGCAACGGGGAAGATCGTATCCTCGTGCAGAACCTGGAAGCCCAGATAGCTGAGCTCCCGGAGCTCGGAGTAGGTCAGATGGGGAATGGATTCCGGATTCTCCACGATCCGCGGGTCCGCCATCAGAACGCCGGAGACGTCCGTCCAGTTCTCGTAGACGTCCGCGTCCAACGCCGCGGCTGCCAAAGCGCCGGTAATGTCGGAGCCGCCGCGGGTGAAGGTGCGGATGCTGCCGTCGGACATGGCCCCGTAAAAGCCGGGAATGACGATGCGCCGTCCCTTCGCAAGGGTGCGCAGCGCCTCATAGGACCACTCTTTGTCCACCGTCCCGTCCATGCGGAAACGCAGCCAGCTTGCGGCGTCCACAAAGTCGAAGCCCAGGTAATCCGCCATCAGCAGCGCGGAGAGATACTCGCCGCGGGAAGCCAGCGCCGCCTCGGAGATGCCGTTTTCCATATCGGCACGAATGCGGTCCAGGGCCCCCTCCAGGTCGGTTTTCAATCCGAGTTCGTCCCGAATCTCCAGATAACGGCGGGAGATCATCCCAAAAACAGAATCACAGGAGACTCCGTATTTCATGTGCGCGTGGCAGAGATAGAGCAGGTCGGTGATCTTGTGGTCTTCCTTGTTCCGTTTTCCTGCAGCGGAAACCACCACCACGGCCCGGGAATCGTCTTCTTCCACGATAGCCTTCACTTTTGTATATTGTTCGGCGCTGGCCATGGAGGACCCGCCGAATTTCAAAACCTTCAACATAGGCATACTCCTTTCTGCCTTATTCTATGCACAGGGGACAGTTTTCGACAGCCTTCCCGGGCGATGCCTGCAGATTGCCGGCACTACAGATTGGCCTTCGGTCTGACCTTCAGCCAGTAGTCGATGCGGCCCATGCCGAGGCCCTCGATGGTAATTTCGTAGGACACGTGAAGACTGCCGCCGGTCAGGGTCATCTCATCCTCCACGGCCGTGGTGCGGACCGTGATCAGCAGAGCGCCTTCCTCGGTATTGTACAGGGATTGATGGACCTCGCCGGGGGCAAAGATCATTTCGCTGGACACCGCGCCGGTGCGGCGGAGGATGACCCTGTCGCTGCGGAGCTCAAACGTCGTGTCCGTTCCCTTGAGACCCGTCAAATCGGACTCGGCATACCGCAGGAAAAGGACCCCGTCCTCCCCCGTCAGGGACGCCTCCGTGGTCAGCTCGATCACATCCGGCTCCTGGTCATGGTATTTCTGGACGCCCTTGATGTCCAGGAGGAAATCACAGACCATACCGGGCCTCCATCGCCAGGGAAATCAAGCGATCCAGCAGCTCGCCGTAGGGAATGCCGCTGGCCTCAAAGAGCTTGGGATACATGGAAATGGACGTAAATCCGGGCAGCGTGTTGATCTCGTTGAAAACGACCCGCTCATGATCGAAGCCCACAAAGAAGTCCACCCGGGCAAGTCCGGAGCAGCCCATCGCCTGATAGACCTTGACTGCGGCCTGACGGACCTCCTCGGAAGCCCGTTCGGAAATCCGGGCCGGGATATAGAGCGTGGAGGTGTCGGTGATATACTTGGTCTCGTAGTCGTAGAACTCCGCGCCGGAGTCGATCTCTCCGCAGACGGAAGCAACCGGCGTTCCGTTGCCAAGAACGGCAACTTCCACTTCCCGGCCGTTGATAAACTCCTCCACCAGAACCTTGCGGTCAAAGCGGACGGCATTTTCCAAGGCCGCCAGCAGGGCCTCCCGACCCCGCGCCTTGCTCACGCCGACGGAGGATCCGGTTCCGGCAGGCTTGACGAACACCGGATAGGAGAAGCGGGCTTCCACCCGGTCCAGCGCTTCCTCGGGATTGGACTGAAGCTGCTCGCGGGTGACCAGCTCCCAGTCGGCCTGACGGATCCCGGTCATCCCGGCAATCAGCTTTGTGAGGCACTTGTCCATACAGGCCGCCGACGCTGCCACGTGGCAGCCCACGTAGGGGATGCCGGCCAGTTGGAGCAGGCCCTGGACGGAGCCGTCCTCCCCGTTCTCCCCGTGCAAAACAGGGAAAACCACGTCGATCCGCTCGCGGACCACGTAATCGCCTTCAAAGGATAACAGGCCCTGGCCGCGGATGGGAGAGAATGCAGCGGTGCGGTTGGCGGGGTGATCCCGCCAGGAACCGGTGGGCAGTTCGGAATAGTCCTTGCCGCCGAAGAGGATCCAGTTGCCCTCCTTGGTGATGCCCACAGGATAGAGATTGTATTTTTCGTGGTCCAGATGGTTCAGGACAGATTCCGCGGAACGCAGAGATACCTCATGCTCCGGAGAAACGCCGCCAAACAGGACACAGATATTCAGCTTTTTCATACACTTACCTCTCATTGGAAATCTTACATACTATACCCGATTTCCCGGAAAAAAACAAGAACTTTTTAGGGAATATCCCCGTTGATCTCCATATCCGGCTCATCCAGCCGCTCGGGGTGGAGCAGCAGCTTGTGGAAATACTTGATCGCGGTCGCATAGTAGAAGCCGTCTACGATCCGCTCGTCCACGTTGAAGGTGTAGTCGATGTACTTCCGGGACACGATCTTCCCGTCGTCGTCCGGCTCGTTGACCCGGTATTTGCGGCCAAAGGCCAGGAAAATGGGCAAGTTGCCGAAGTTATAGAGATGATGGTAGACCGCCGGAATCCCCAGAGATCCCATGGAGGTGAAGAAAATAGAACCGTGGAAGGGGCTGAGCTCCAGAATGAGTCGCGGCAGCAGACCGAAATAGTCCAGCAGCTTCAACAGCCAGACCACGAATTTCAGCAGCACGCCGGGGATCATGCCGAACAGGGCCGTAATGCCGTCCAGGCTGGAATCCAGCTCCATGGACTTTTTCGCATCGTTCACCGTTTCGTGGTACTTGCGGTAAACTTCCTCCACGCTGTCGCCGGGTTTCAGATGGACCTTGATGACGGTGTCTGGAGATTCCTTGGTCATTTCCTTCTTGACCGTCATGCAGAACTGGATATCGTCTTCCCGTGCGTAGACCCGCTCGCCGGAAATGAAGCGGTTGATGCCGGGATACTTGGACAGGGTGCGGACGTAGGCCGCCAGCAGCGCCTCCGTCATGCCGAACTGGTCAAAGCCCTCGGCGCGCTTGGCCCGGATATACTTGTCCAGTTCGGTGATCTCCAATTTGTCCGGGAAAAAGACGTTGGCCTGGTTCCGCTCGGGCATGATGTAGGTCCCAACCACGGAGATCGGGCTGAGGCTGCGGATCTTCCGGCCGTCGAATCGGTCGCCCCAGGTGGGGTGGTACTTGCCGTCGTTCAGCTTTTGCATTGCAGGCAGAAGCAGCAGCAAGGAGGCGCAAAGCAGGATCTCCGCATAGAACCGAACCTCGTCCCACAGGGACAGTTCGTCTGCGAAAAGTGTAAGCATGGTGAACACCAGGAAAAAGCCGATACTGAACACGCAAATCGGCACGAGCAGGACCCAAAGGGATGCAATCGTTCCCTTCAAAACGCCGTGGGTGATCCAAGCCAGGACCAGAGCCGCCGCAGTGATCAGCAGCGCGTAATACCAGACCGTAAAAGCCCAGCCCAGAAAGATCGCCTCAGCCGCCAGCAGCCAGAAGGGCAGGGCCAGGCGGAAAACCCGTTCTTTTCCGTTTACGGCAAGCTGATAGGCAAAGTAAACCGCGCCAAGCCCCGGAAGGACGCTGAAAAAGAGGCCCATCCAAAACTCGAAGCGATCGTCCCCTCCCTGCGTAACGAAGTGCAGCCGCAGGAAGAAGCCCACGGCGGCAAGCAGGGCCAGCAATACAGCCAACCAAGTCAGCGGATTCTTGCGTGAAACGGTGTAGGCAACGTGTTGTTTCTTCATTTCGTTCTCATCTCTTCATTATTATATAATATTCCACTATTAGATGCACGGAGCGATGCTGCAGCTTTTTTCGCTTCATCAGGCCTTCTGATTCAACATGGCCATTGCTTCCTTACAGTTCTCCTCAGCCAGGGAGCAAAGGCGCTGTGTGGCCGAACAGAGCTCCTCTCCCTTGCTGTGCAGCATATCGTCCACCATGGCGCAAAGCCGTGCAGCATCCGCCTCTTCGAGCGAACACCAGCGACCTTGCCCCATGTAGTCCACAAAGCCTGCCACTTTGGGATCGTAGGACACACCGGCAAAGGGCGTCCCCTGTGCGGCGGCAAAAATCAGAGAGTGCAGCCGCATGCCCAATACAGCCTTGGCCAGGCGAATCAGTCCGACTACCGCGGTGGAGTCCTCCGAGGCCGCAAGCACGGGGCAGCGGATTCCTTCCTGTTTGGTGACGATTCGGGCGATCTCCTCGCAGACACGCAAGTCCTTTCCCGGCTCCATGGCCAACAGCAGCGGCGTCAGCCCGTATTCCCGGGCGGCGTAGACCGCGGCGGCGGCAAAATCATTCAAATGGCGTTCGGAGCCCTCCCATGGACGGGGAGTCAGGATCAGCAGCCGATCGTCAGGACGGACTGCATCGCTGACGCAGCATTCTTTGCACAGCTTTTCCACCCGATCCATCGGGGCCGGCTGCGCCAAAAAGGCCATGTCGGCTGTGACACGGGTGGGGATCCCGTGCACGCCGAGCGCTTCCAGCTCCTGGGCCGAGGCTGCGTCGCGGAGTGTGATGCGGTCCACGCAGCCTTGGATGACTTTGGCCGCCCGGCGTCGGTTGGCCTTCCGGTGAACGGGACCGATCCCGCAGCCGAACATCATGACCAGATTGCCCCGACGCTTCGCCAGACGGATGGAACGCAGATAGTACCACAGAGAGCGCGTGGATGTTGCATCCTGAATCAAGCTGCCGCCGCCGGACAGATAGAGCGCCGTCTTCTTCATCCTCTGGCGGATTTTCCATGGGTGGAAGGTGAAAATGGTCCCGACGTCTGCCTCGCGGGCAGTCTCGTGTGGGGATCGGCTGGTGGCGTAAATCGGAAGATCCGGATCCAGGCGGCGCATTTCCCGAACCATGGTTTGCAGGATCGCGTCGTCGCCGGAGTTGCCCTTTCCGAAAGCGCCGCAGATCAAAATACCGTCTCTGGATTTGGCAGCGGCACGGGCGTTCCGCCGCAGCATTGTCTCATAGATTTCCTTCTGCTTGGCCACAGTGGCCTCGATCGAATATCTCTCCCGTGCATCCGCATAGAGACGGTCCGCATAATCGTGCAGCAGATCGCGGTTTTGAACGAGACGAATCATATATTCAGCCAGCGTGTCCACGTCTCGCGGGGTAAACAGAAGACCGTTGACCTCATGCTCTACCAGGTTTGGAATACCGCCTACGCGAGAGGCGATCGTAGCACAGTGTCGGCTTGCTCCTTCGAGCAGCGCATACGGGAAGCCCTCCGAAATGGACGTCAGTACGTTGACGTCAATGGCGGAGTAAAAGCTGTTCGTATCCGCGACCCAGCCCGCAAAGACGACGGTCCCGGCCGGGCAGAGCTGCGCGGCCAGCGCCTCCATCTGACTGCGCTGCTCGCCGTCACCGGCAATGATCAGCCGGGCGTCGGGGCAGGCCGCCGCGGTTTTTGCAAAGCCGCGAATCAGCGTCCCCAGGTCCTTGACCGGATTGATGCGGGCCGCAATTCCGAATACGGTCAAATCCGGTTTCGGTTCCATGCCGAGACTGCGCAGATAGCTTTCTCGATCCAGCTTCGGCGGTTGCAAATCGAAGGCAACGCCGTTGGTAATCTCGAAGGTCCTGTTCGGATCGACGCCCCGCTCATGGAGCATGTCTTCAATGGTTTTGGATACGCCGATCCAATAGTCCATTCGCCGCAGGGCAATTTTATTGATATTACCGTAAGTCAAAGCAGCCAGCGGTCTGCCCAAATAGTCAATTTTCGGATCGCTGTGGACGGTGGTGACAGTGGGCAGGCCGGTCCGCTTTTTCAGCACGCTTCCAATGAAGTTCGCGCGGGAACCGTGACAGTGCAGAATCTCATAGCCCTCACTGCGGACAAGCTCCGTGAGCTGTTTCAGAATAGACGCAGTCGACCCTTTCAGCACACGGGTCGGAATGCCGAGCGCCTGTGCTTCTTGCGCAAAAGGTCCGTCGAGGAAGCAGACCAGCAATACGTTTTCGGTTTTTGTCAATCCGGAAAGCAGCGTGTGAACGTGGGTCTTTGCCCCGCCTACGTCGCCGCCGGAAATCATATGCAGAACCCGCATGGGCAAAAACCTCCCGTTGTGAATTAGGCCGTTTCTGATCGTCCGAAAAGCGGCACGCAAAAATCTTGTGCCATTCTAATTTAATATCATAGCACGAATCCGTCCGGAATGCAAGAAAAAACAGGCTCCCCATTGGGGGAGCCTGTTGAAAATGGATCAAATCCGAAGATTAGTCCTCGTTGATGCCGATAACGACGCCGGAGCCAACGGTACGGCCGCCTTCGCGGATAGCGAAGCGGAGGTTCTTCTCGATGGCGATGGGGGTAATCAGCTCAACGTCCATGTCGACGTTATCGCCGGGCATGCACATCTCAACGCCCTCGGGCAGGGTGATGATGCCGGTCACGTCGGTGGTACGGAAATAGAACTGGGGTCTGTAGTTGTTGAAGAAGGGAGTGTGACGGCCGCCCTCTTCCTTGGTCAGAACGTAAACCTGACCCTTGAACTTGGTGTGGGGATGGATGGAACCGGGCTTGGACAGAACCTGGCCACGCTCGATGGACTTCTTGTCAACGCCGCGGAGCAGAGCACCGATGTTGTCGCCGGCCTCAGCGAAGTCAAGCAGCTTGTGGAACATTTCGATATCGGTGACGACGGTGCTCTTCTTCTCGTCGGACAGGCCAACGATCTCGACGGGCTCCATCTTCTTGATGGT
>CAMKED010000003.1 GCA_946411475.1 uncultured Clostridia bacterium
CGCGCCATGGCCGCGCAGGTGCGCGGCCACTACGGAGCAGGGGCGACTGAATAGACACGTTTTTTGTTCATCGTTCAGTTTCCTGTTTCCTAATATGGTGTATTGTCCTCCAGGAAACAATCTGGAAGTGCAGAGCCAAAAAGATGCGGTGGCAGCACGAAAACGTCCCCTGAATTCTCATGGGGACCGCCTATTTCTGATCCTTCGGCAAGGCCGGGACTTTTATCTTTCTCAGGAAACAGCCAACACCCCTGAGCAGGTGGCCGTTGGTCAGCTCTGCAAAGCCCTGCGCATAATTGTAGGGCATGGACTTCCCTGCCGTCATGGACATGGAGCGCAGGGAGTTGCTCTGCAGGATACGCTTGAGAAACTGGGCGTTTTTTCGCCTGTTCTCTTTTTCCGGGCCGTCCGGGAGCTTTTCAGCGGCCTTCGCCTGCTTGACTGCGACGCGCAGCACTGCATTGTACAGAATGCGCCCCAGGAAGGACTGCCGCAGATCGGTAAAGCGGGATTCCAGCGTGACGGGGTATTTCTTCGGTTCGTCCGGAATTGTCAGCGTATCGGGATAGTCGTTCGGATCGACCGGCTCCGGTAGGATCGCAACGGTTGCGCTTTCGCCGGGCGCAAGCCACACTTTTTGGAAACCGCGGAGTTCGCCGTCAAGATAAAGCTGCGCGACTTCCGCGCCGTAACGGTCGCCGGTATTGGTGATCGTCTGGGTCCAGCGTTCGCCGTCCTTCGTCCAGCCCGTTTTTGCAAAGCTCGTATAGCTCAGCCCGAAGCCAAACGGGAAGCGGACGGGAAGGCCGTGCTTGTTGTAGTATCGATAGCCGATCTCGCAGCCTTCGGCGTAGACCTCATTGACGCCCTTGCCGAAGGTTTTATGACTTGGTACATCCTCATAGCGGATCGGCCAGGTCTCGGCCAGCTTGCCGGATGGGTTCTTTTCGCCGAACAGGAGCTGATACGTCGCCGTGCCGCCGTTCTGCCCGGGCAGATACATATTAAGGATCGCGCTGATGTGATCCATGAACGGAAGCTCCACGGGCGAGCCGCCGAACAGAATGAGTACCACGGGCTTTCCGCTTCCGCATATCGTCTCGATCTCGCGGAGCTGTTCTTCCGGCAGCTTCATGTTCTCCCGGTCGCAGCCCTCGGATTCGTATTCGTCGGTGAGACCGGCGAAGTAAAGAATCTTGTCGCAATCGGAAAGGCTGCAGCTGTGGATCCCGTGGGCGGCAAAGGCATCCTTCGGCGTTGTGAGCCGCGCAGGGTTGATCATCGAGCTGCCCGCGCCTTGGTAGCGCATGTTTTCAAACAGCTTGCCGCAGATGTGGAGCCTGTCTTTTTCAGTCAGCGGAAGCACACCGTCGTTCTTCAGCAGCACTGCGCTGTCCGCAGCGATCTCGGCGGCAAGCCGGTGATGGGCTTCCCAATCGATTGGGGTTTTGTCCGCCCTCTTCGCGTATTTGTCCACCCATCGAAGGATATTCCGACAGGCGGCGTCCAGCTTCTCCATCGGAAGCGAGCCGTCGGCGATCCCGTCCAGAATCCACCTTCGGCAGATCGCCGTATCGCCCGGCATTTCCAGGTCAAGCCCGGCCTTCAGGCTGGCGACCCGGTCGTGTATGGCACCCCAATCAGTCATGACCACGCCGTCAAAGCCCCATTCACGGCGCAGAACGTCGGTCAGCAGCCATTTGTTTTCCGAGCAGAAGACGCCGTTGATTTGATTGTAGGCGCACATGACGGTCGCGGGCTTCGCGGCCTTCACAATGTATTCAAAGGGTCTGAGGTAGAGCTCTCGCATGGTCTTCTCCGAGGCTGCGGAATTGCCCATGAAACGGTAGTTCTCGGAGTTATTTAGTGCAAAGTGCTTGACCGAAACGCCTACGCCGCCGGACTGAACGCCCTCGACCTCCGCTGTGCCCATTACGCCGGCGAGCAAGGGGTCTTCGCTGAAATATTCAAAGTTCCGGCCGCAAAGCGGATTTCGCTTGAGGTTCACGCCGGGTCCGAGCAGGGTGTGGACGCCGTAGTGGCGGCATTCCTCCGCGATGGCAGCACCCATTTTTCGGGTGTTTTCCGGATTCCAGCTCGAGGCGGTTGCCGCTGCCGTGGGAAAGGCAGTCGCAGGCTCGGATTGCGGCATGCCATTTTTGACGCTCCCGATCTGCTTGCGCAGGCCGTGCGGTCCGTCCGCCATACAAAGCGACGGGATACCAAGCCGGGGGATCGGGTTCGTGTACATAAAATCCGTTCCGGATACCAGCGCGGCCTTCTCCTCTGCGGTCATTTCTGCAATCAGCTTTTCAATGTGCAACACAATCGCCTCCTGTTCGACCCTTTCAGAAAATAGTATACCATATCGTTAAGGTTATACAAGGTGCAAGATGGATATTCCCATGGATATTTTTTTCGGGGCCCTCGAAAGACCTGGGAAAAACAAGGGTTTTTGAGATGCAGGAGGTCGTCCTGCAAAACCGTCATTCACCAGTTCAAATCTGGTCGTCACCTCCAAAAAGAAAAAGTCGCTTGCGGCTTTTTCTTTTTGTTTTTCTCTCTCCTTTCTCTTCTCTAAGATTGATTTCCATCCCTGCGATTGATATAATGTTGACGAATAAACCAAAGCAGAAAGGGTGTGAAGCCGTGAGGGCCCGGAGAAAACTGTTCGGACATTCCGATCCCTATGATACCGCAGGTACGGAAGAATTGTTCCTGACCGCGGCCCGTGAAAACTGCGCCTATGCGTATTCCCATTGCCCGGAGTACAAAACGATCCTGGACGCAGAGGGCTTTTCACCGGAGCGGCTGCAAAGCATTGATAATCTGGCTGACCTTCCGTTTTTGCCGACGGCGCTGCTCAAGCGCCGCAGGATGCTCTCCATGTCCCGCCGCAGACTGCCTGTGGTGGTGACCTCCTCGGGCACCAGCGGGAACGCCAGCGAGATCGGGTTTTCCTTCGGAGACCTTTGGGCGGGACTGAAAATGGTCCTTCGCGTTTGCAGGCAACGACACTTAATCTCCCCGAAACCCTGTCACTATGTCGTCTTTGGCTATCAGCCAAATCGGAAAAATCGCACCGGCGCTTCGAAGACAGCCTTTGGCGTGACCCTGTTCACCCCTGCGCTCAGCCGCACCTACGCGCTGCGCTGGAAGGACGGAAACTATGTTCTCGATCTCAAAGCTGTGCAGGAGGCCATCGTCAGGCACAGCCGGTCCCGGTTTCCCCTGCGGTTTATGGGCTTTCCGGCCTACGCCTGGTTTTTGATGAAGCAGATGGACGAGCAAGGGATCCATGTGCAGCTTCCGAAGGGCTCCAAGCTGATGCTGGGCGGCGGCTGGAAGCAGTTCTACACCGAAGAAGTCGACAAGCCGGTGTTTTACGCTCTGGCAAGGAAAGTGCTGGGGCTGGAAGAAACGGACATCATTGAATTCTACGGCGCGGTGGAGCACCCAGTGCTCTACTGCGACTGCGAGCAGCATCATTTTCATGTTCCGATCTACAGCAGGGTGCTGATTCGGGATGTCCGGACGCTGAAGCCGGTGCAAAACGGAACGCCCGGCCTGGTCAATCTGATTACCCCCATGGTTTGCGCAACGCCGCTGCTGTCCGTCATGACCGACGATCTCGGCGTGCTGCATGAGGGCTGTGCCTGCGGCAGACGCTCGCCCTACCTGGAAATATTGGGGCGGGTCGGCTTGCAGGACGTCAAAACCTGCGCCGCCGGTGCGGCGGAGCTGCTAAACAGGACGGAGGTGTCGCTGTGATTCTGGCGAACGGAAAACGCTTCGACAGTTCCATGCAGGACAGCATTCTGGAGGGACTGGAGGCACGGCTGAATGAGACGCTGGCAAAGCCCGCCCCGAAACCGGAAACCGTGATTGCCGCCATTGACGCGCTGGGCCGTCGGGCCGCAGAGGGCGCTTTTGACGAACAGATCGCAGCGCTGCAGATCGACGGTGCAGAACAGTACAAAGAGCTCGCAGCCCGCTTGCTGCGGCGGGACTATCTGGAATTCAAGGTCCGCACGGAGCTTGGTCAGGACTTTTGCGCAGACAGCGTAACGGAGCCGCCCGCCGGTCTGGTAAAGCTGCGCGTCCTCACGCGGCCGCTCGGCGTCCTGCTGCACATCGCGGCCGGGAATGCGGACGGACTCCCGGCCTTCTCGGTGGCAGAGGGCCTGGTCACCGGAAATATCAACCTGCTGAAGCTCCCGCAGGCGGACAACGGCCTGTCCTTGGCCATCATCGAAGCGCTGCTGGAGATCGAGCCAAGCCTCTCCGATTATATCTATGTGTTTGATACTCCGTCGACCGACCTTGCCGCAATCAAAGAGATGGCGAATCTCAGCGACGGGGTCGTGGTCTGGGGCGGAGAAACCGCCGTTGCGGCAGTACGGCGCTTTGCACATCCCGGAACAAAATTGATCGAATGGGGACACCGGCTCAGCTTTGCTTATCTTTCGGGCAATATCGCCGAAGAGGAGCTGGAAGCGCTGGCAGAGCATATCGTTACCACGCGGCAGCTGCTCTGCTCCTCCTGTCAGGTTATTTATCTGGACACCGCCGACATGGGGCAGATTCGCAGCTTCTGTGATTTGTTTTATCCCATGCTGGAGGCGGCAGCGCTGCGGCATCAGCCCCAAACCATCGGCGCCGTCGCGGCACTTACGCTCCGAAGCCGCACGGATCGCCTGGAAGCGCTGCTGGATCCGAAGACCGCAAGGCCGTGGTCGTCTCCGTTGTGCTCTCTGATCCCGAAGGAGGATTCGGTGCTGGAACTCTCGCCGATGTTTGGGAACGTGTTTGTAAAGCCCCTGGCGCGGGAACAGCTTTTGCCCGTGCTGCGCCAGAAGAAGCAATACCTTCAAACAGCAGGGCTTGGCTGCAATCCGGAGGACAGGGAAGCGCTCACGCAGCTGCTTGTCCGTGCCGGCGTCACCCGGGTCACTTTCCCCGGCTCCATGTCCGCCTCCCTTCCCGGAGAAGCCCACGACGGAGAGTATCCGCTGCGAAGATACCTGAGCACGGTCAATGTGGAACTGAAAGACTCGTGGGATTCAGAGTTCTGATGCTCCAATGGCATCTTTTTTGACCGCCTGTTCCACGTCGGAGCAAGCTCCGCACGGCTCAAAAACGGCAATCGCTTATAGCGGTTGCCGTTTTTTCGGCTGTGCTTCGCTGCGCCTCCTTCTCCCCATCGAAGCGCGCTTCGATGGGGTCCCCGGAAGCCGATCACGAAAGTGGTCGGGATTCGTTGTTTTTCACCCTTTTGGGGTGAAAAACAGGCACTTTTCGGACGATTTTTCGTCGAGGTGTCGCGTGGAGCAACCTCGTAAAAGTCCGGGTTTTGTACGCCTCAAGTCCCACAAAGTCCCCTGAAATCCCACATGAACCATGAAAAATGGATATTTTCATGGTTATCTGCGGGCGTGTTTTTGACCCCGTAGTGGCCGCGCACCTGCGCGGCCATGCCTTCCGGATTTTGGCCACTACAGGCGGCGTCTCGTCTCTCAGATCACGAAATCCCGGATGCTCTGCTCCATGAATCGGTCCGATGTAGTCACGTAGACCCGTTCCGTCAGATTGGAAATGCTGTGGCCCAGGTAGTCCGCTGCCAGCTTTCGGTTGCCGTTGGTGTAATACGAAAGCTCTGCTTGCAGTCCCGTTGACACTGTAAGCAGAGCTTGTTGTAGGTGATTCGATTTCGTTCATTGAGGAAGAAACCCCATTCCTCGTTCCTCTTCTTGCTCATCCTCGGCACGCCAACACCTCCTTCCAACGGCCTTTCCGGGGAACTTTTGATTAAGCCTGTTAATTAGCAAAGTCTCGGGGCGAAAAACGCCCTTCTTTTTGCCTGTGATCAACATCTTCGAAAAGGGTAACGCAGCATTACTTTCCCTGCTCTGTTCGTTCGTCTACAGCCTACAACATAGAAAATAATCCAACCTTCCATCAACAGTGTTTGGACTATAGCACAAGGTTTTCTTTCAACTTCTGAACGATAATATTTGCATGCTATTGCAATTATACACAATCTATGCTATGGTGGAAGCAGAACGCAAGTCAAACTGTGAATCCGAAAAACAGGAGGCGATGGGATGAACTGCCCAAACTGCGGCGTGCTACTTCCGGATGGCTCCCGCTTTTGCACACGTTGCGGAACGCGGATGACAGCGACTGCACAAACAGCCCAATATTGTCCGGCCTGTGGAGCGACGGCCAAACCCGGTGCGGGCTTTTGCACTGCCTGCGGACAGCCCTTTGACAAAAGCAGGCTCTCCGCCCGGACGAAGATGCAGCAGAGCGTCTCTTCCTCGGTGGAGGCGAAACCGATGACCCCGCCTTCTGCGGAGCGCACGCCGCCGCCTCTGACGGAGCAGGAACAGGCAGCCCCGGAGATGGCCGGGGAGTTTTCCTGCGCGGAACGCGAAGCACAGGAGGAAGCGGGACGGAGTCCCAACTATCTTCAGCGGCTGCTGAATATTCTGAAGCAGCCCCGGACCCTGATCCCACTTGCGGCCCTTCTGGCCTCCTGGATCGGTTTGAGCTTTGCCCGGGATACGCAGAATATTGCGGTGAAGCTGCTGTCCTGGCTGAGCTTTGCTCGGGGCGGCCTGGGCCGCGGATTCCCCGGCAATCTGGGCGGATTGCTCGGCAAGACTGCCGTTGGGACCGCACTTCTGGGACTCTGCTCCGGTTCACTGGGCTCCCTGCGGGTCGGCATTCGTTCCTTCTTTGGGCAAATAAGGAACATCTTTTCCGGCAGAGGCGGCGCGGCGGGTATCGTCGGTGCTGTTCTTGGCCTGCTGCTGGGAGCGGGCGTCTATATGATTTTTGCCGGCATCAAGACCGCCGATTGGGAGAGCAGTATGTCCGGTGCGGCCGGGGCGCTTCTCTCCCTTGGCGCCCTCGGAAGAAGCGCGATCTCCCAAACTCCGGGCAGAGCCGCAGCGCCGGCGGCCGGCGGCGGGAAGGGCGTCGGATCGGCGCAGAAAGGCACGGGCTTTTTGCCGGCCCTGCTGGCAGGGCTTGCGGCGGGCTGTCCGCTGTGCGCCTTGGTGCTGAGCGTCGTATAAGGAGGGCGGAACGATGAAACAAAATCTGAAGCGGCTTTCTGCCCTGCTCCTTTGCACGGTGCTTCTGCTGTTCCTGACGCCGTCGCTCCTGCCTCCCGCCCTGGCAGAGGACGGAGACGATGACGACATCCCCTTCGGCGGCGTTGGCATTGTGTTGCCCACCGAAGCCACAGCGGAGGTCTACAAGGATGAGGCCCCCCGCAGCGGTGTCAACTACTATGACTTTGGGGACGGCGACTTTATGAAGTCCATCTATCTGGAATACTCCGTCATGGGTGGAAGGAACTTCACAAAGCGCTTCGTGAACACAGGCCCAGCCACCCTGGTGGCCTCTCCCGGCGAAACGATCACCATCACCTTTACCACGGAGCCGGACTGGCCCTTTGCGATCCCCTGGGCAAAAGAGAATGAGAATTCCCCGGATTTTACGGACCTCTATACCTTTGAGAACTACGTGGAAACCTATGCCTATTATATCAGCAATACTCTGAAGCCGGAGTACGTGGACAGAGAGGTCTATTGGGACTCCGCCTCGGCTTATGAAGAGGCCTATCTGAGCCCCAAGCAGCAGACGGTTTTTTCCGGAAAAAGCTACAGCGGCTCCATCTCCATTCAGATCCCGCCGGACATCGACGAGCGAATCTTTATTCCCAACAACGACACGCCCCCCTCGATCCGTATGTGGGTCCAGGGCGTATGCCATCTCAAGCCCTTCGGCGAGGACGTCGATCGCCTGGAGGGACGCAGCGGTGTGGGCCTTGGCCTGACGATCTATCTGGACTTTGAATACAAGGAGCCGGTTTCCGGCCTGGTTCAGGAAGAGGCCGTCCCGGCGGAGACAGGCCCCGGCGAGGATAAGGGCACCGTTATCAACCAGGATATCGTGGAGGGCGGCGAGAACAAGACCACCATTCCCGAGGCCCTGTTGGTCAGCATCGGCGGCATCGGCGGCTCCGCTGCCGCGGCGGCCCTGTTTGGCGGCGACGACAAGAACGGCAAAAAGAAAAAGCGCTCCACCTATAAAATGCACATCAACAAGAACTTCAGCAACGTCATCAAAAAAGGCGGGTCTCCCTGCTGGGTCTACGCCCGCATCATTGAGACGGCTCCGGACGGCAGGGAGCGGGAGCGACCGGACCTGACAAAGCTCATTGTGCCATTCTCCGGCGACGGGAATCTCACGGTGGAGAGCGGGGGCATGACCTCCAACGGATATATGGCTGCTCGCGTTACGGCCCCCAAGGGAACCACGGGCTCCACGGGTCGGGTCAGCTTCCAGTTCCAGGGTAAGGGCGGTTATTTCACCGAGCATGTGATCTTCTCCCTTACCGAGGCGAAGATCAATTTCGGCCAGGAGAATCTCGGCCTTCCCGCTCACTATGACAAGAAGGTCTATCTCTTCTTCACGGTTTCCAACATGCCGGAAAACATGCAGGTCACAGCGGAATTCCCAAAGGAGAGCAAGGCGCCCTACAAGGTCCAGCTCCTGCAGGATCCCAAGGAACCGCGCTGCTTCTGCGCGGTGCTGGAGGACGTCTCGCCCAAGGACGAGGCGGAGCCCGGCACGACCCGGACCTACCGGCTCAAGGTTCGGGCGCAGGCCCGCGTCACCGGCCCAGACGGAAAGACAGAGTTGGAGGAGGTTGAGCGGGATTTTGACGTTCTGCGGATCTTCATGGGTCTGGTGCTGCAGCTTGAAGGCGACGCCATCGGCTGCTACCTGAAGATTAAGGACGGAAGGCAGGAGATGGCATCCAAGCGAGCCGCAGGTTCCAATCTGGGCCTGGATCTCACTTCGGGAGCGGCGGCGATCAATCCCATGAACACGATGATCAACGCCGGCATGGACGCGATGATCGGCGCATCGGTCGCCAACGATATCCGTGACGAGGACAAAGAGCCCTGCTACACCCAGGGCACACTGCTACTGCTGAACTGGAACGATGAGACGCAGCAGATCGAGCGGATCGCGGTGCTGCCGCAGCCGAAGGTGGAGGTCAAGGCCCTGCGGGTGGACAACGACAAAAACTCGATGATCGGCGCTGCCGAGGAACGGCACCAGGAGCTTGTCAAGAAGCTGGACATTCAGATCTTCTGCCGCGAGGTGGATCAAGAGACCGGCGGCCGAAAGGTCTGGCTGCTGGCCACCAAGGCGGGTCTGGACCGGCCCACCCGCCTGCGGGCGGAGCTGACGGTCCGCGCGGTCTACAACAAGCAGAGCTACGAGGTCAAAAAGAAGGTGCTGCTCCACAGCATGCCCTTCCGGGCCTATGTCAACGAGACCGCACGGCAGCAGCAGCTCGGCTATGACGAGCGGGTCAGGAAGTTCCTGGAGAAGATGTGCGACGAGATCTGGGATCACTATATGAACCGGCTTTCCTCGCTGTACTATCTGGCAAGACGGATGATGGACGGCTACGACAAAAACTTCGGCTACGATCAGAAGCAACTGGACCGGGTCTGCGACTACTGGATCAAATTCCGCCGGGGCCAGGTGGAAGGCAAGAACGGCGAGACCTATAAGGTCAGTATCCAGGACGACCTGGCCGCCTGCGTTGCCTTCGTGGAGGGCATGCGGGACAACGGCGGCATCATCGGCCGCATTGCCCTGGGCGTCTGCACAGCGGGTTACTCGGAGGTCCTGTTCTTTGGCATGGATCTCCACGACAAAATGAAGGAGGCAGTCTTTGCCTGCAAGGAGAATGACTTCGGATTCTGGGACGGCGTGGCGCTCGGTGTAAAGGAGTACGAGAAGCAGGTGGCCATGGAGCTGCTGGTGGGCGGCGCATTGAAACTGGGCAACTACGGCGTCGGCAAGCTCACCGGCGTAGACCTTGGCGCCACTATCACAAAGAATTGGCGCGGCGCCATGGATGCGGCGGACAAGGCCCTGCGCGGCAGCAGCAAGCTCTACAAGTTCGGAGCCAGGACCCTGGACGGGATCCAGGCCTTTACCAACGGCGGGGCCGCGGCCTACAAGGAGGCCATGGAGCGCGCCGCCCGGGAGGATCTTGCCGCCGAGGCCAAGGCTACCACCATCGCCCAGCGGCGCATGGGCGACCTGGGACTGAGCCCGGAGCAGATGCGGTCTTTGGAGATCCACGACCTTTCCATGAAGCGGGGCATGGATAACCTCAACGAGCTCTGGGCCCGCCAGAGAGAACTGGCCGTGGCCAGAAAGGCAGGAAACCTGGCGGAAGCCAAGGCGGCCTACGAGGAGGCGTGGCTCAAGGCAAAGTACGACAAGAACACCTTTAAGCAACTGAAAAACTATACCGGACCCGAGGGCCAGACGATTCGCGCAAAGTTCACGGAGGTTCGAAAAGCCCACGACGCCCGCATTATGGAACGTATTTTGGATGACGTCAGCGCAGAGACCGGCATCCCCCGGAATGAGCTTTACATCGAAACCGTCAGCGGTCACGCGGATGCCTGGAAGGAAACAGCAGGTCTGACGCTCTCGGAGGACGTGGATATGAACGTCCGGCAGATCGTCTACTCTGGACGGGACGGCCTGGTCACGGCTCCCAACGCCAACTATTCTGCCGGCACGCAGGATATCATCGTAGCCCAGAAGATCGGCGAGAACGCTATGGCCCGAAACGTCTACAAGGAATTCCACGGAGGCATGGATGCGCCGAGCATCGAGGTCGCCAAAGAGTTTACAGCCCAGATGGACTACACCTATGTCCAGCCCTGGCAGGGTCTGGAGGGCGATCTGGAGATCACCTTCAACCAAGAGGCCTATATCGAGCTGGATAAGGTGATCAATCCGTCCCACTTCGGCGAGTCGCTGGACGCCAAGCGGATGAATCAGCTCACCGTGGAGCACAAGGCCATGGAATGGAAGCAGCGGGCGGAGAAGCTGCAGGCCCGGGCGGACGGCCTGGAACAGGAAGCCGCCTCGCTCACCGGAGAGGCGAAGCTTGCCAAGCTGGAAGAGGCCACGGATCTGCGCTGCACGGCCCACGGCCAGGAGGTCGAGTCTATCCGCCAGCTCACCAAGGCCGGCGACAACACCATCGGCCCGCGCAGCGAGTACCGCGACGGTCAGGGCTTGGGCGCCAGCTATACCACCGAGGCCAAGGACATCGTGGCTCTGGGCAAGGAGGTCCAGAAGGGCATGGATCCCCACGCCTACTTCGACCAGCTACAGATCGATCACGGCGTCGACTACAGAGGCGCCGTGCGGGAGGTTGCTGCTTGTCTGGAGTGACAGTGCCTCGGCCCGTCAGAGTATGGACCAGAACAGAAGTCAGCAGACTTTCTGTGCGTGATTTTTCATTATGATTTGAAAGTGCGAATGTCTGTTCTAATCCTTTTTTGAATTTGCGCAATTCATCACACCTTATCCATTTTTCGAAAAACAAAAAGCGGTCCGGCAGGGGAGTGTGGGTGCCTCCCTGCCGGGCCGCTTCAAGCTCAGTGCTGCGGTTTTCCCGGTGCAATCATTTATACAAAGCGAACTTTCAGATAGTTCTTTTTGCCCTTCCGAAGAAGCACATAGTCCTTGTCTGGCGGCCGACTGATCACGGCGTCTACCGTTTCACACTTTTTCCCATCCACGTAGACGCCATTCTGTTGAATCAGGCGGCGCACCTCGCTGGTGGAGGCCGCGAAGCCGGAGCTGCAAAACAATTCGACGACGCCGATGGAATCGCCGGGGATTCGGAACTCGCTTTCGGGCGCGTTTTCCCCGGCCGTGCCGTTCTGAAACAGAGAGCGGGCTGTTTCGGCTGCGCGATCCGCCTCTTTGCGGCCGTGCACCAGGGCGGTGATCTCCTGCGCCATCACCTGCTTTGCGCGGATGATATCGTCCGCAAGCAGAGCCTTGATTTCGTCGGCAGGCAGGCGCGTAAACAAGAGCAGCAGCTTTTCCACGTCCGCGTCGTCCACGTTGTAGAAGTATTGATAGAAGTCAAAGGCCGTCGTTTTTTCGCGGGCAACCCAAAGCGTTCCCGATTCCGTCTTGCCCATCTTCTTCCCCTCCTTCGTCAGGAGCAGAGGGCAGGTTAGGCCAAAAATGCGGTCCTCTTCCTCCATGGGCTCCGCGCCTTCGTTCAGAGCGTGCAGCTTCCGGTGAAGCGTCGTGCCGGCAACAATGTTGCCCCACTGGTCGCTTCCGCCGATCTGGAGCACGCAGCCGTACGTTTCATTGAGATGGACGAAGTCGTAGGCCTGCATCAGCATGTAGCCCATCTCTAAAAACGTGAGGCCGCCCTGCTTGAGCCGATTGGCATAGGCCTCGGCGGCGAGCATGGTATTCACGTTGAAGTGGACGCCGACCAGGCGCATGAAATCGACGTAGCTGTATTCGTCCATCCAGTCCGCATTGTTCAAGATGAGGGCGGGATTCTCACCTTCGGTGCGGACAAAGCGCTTGACCACCTGTCGGACCTCCTCTAAATTGTGCCTGACCTGCTCGCGCGACAGCATTTTGCGCATATCGCACTTTCCGCTTGGATCGCCGATCATGGCCGTGGCGCCGCCGATCACCACGATCCCGTGGTGACCGGCATCCTGGAGATAGCGGAACATCATCAGCGCAAAGAAATGGCCGATATGCAGGCTGTCCGCAGTCGGGTCAATGCCGAGGTAAAACGTGATTTTCTGCTCCGATTCCAGCAGGGCTTTGACCGCTTGCAGATTGGTACACTGGTAGACGTACCCGCGCTCCCGGAGTGTTTCAAACAGAGAATTCATAAAATGGGCCTCCCTTCAATTCATGGATGTGATATGATTCCTATGATTTCACTTATGCGGTGATCTTTGCCTGAAAGGGATCGTTGCAGACGATAATGTCGTCAACACCAACACCCAGAGCAGCCGCCAGAATTACGATGTTATCCAGTGTCGGCATCGCCTGTCCGCGCTGCCACTTGTAAATTGCCTGCGGGTTGCTGAATCCGAAGATATCCTGTAGATCCCGAACCGTCATCCCCGCCTGCTTGCGCAGACGAACGATGTTTCTTCCGGTTGCGGTCATATCAACGATCGGCCATGTGTTCATGGTGTTTTCGCTCCTTTCCGGCCGCTTGGCCGGAGGAGTCCAGCTTACGCGGCCTGATTGATTGGGTGACTGACGAACGCCTGATAAAAGGATTCGCCTGATTTTTCATAACTGGTTTCCATTCAATTTTCCCCCTTTGCATACGAAAAGGCCGCCTGCCTCATACAAGACAAGCGGCCTGATACTCCGGATTTTCCCTACGGGCATTCCGGACGGTCGTAAAGAATTGTCTCATACGGGCGCGCCAAAGGACCGTGCACGCCATAATAATAGCTGCACAGGGAATGCTCCAAATATTCTTTAGAAAAAAGCTTCTGAATACGGATCATTTCGTTTTCCTTTCCGGGCGGCTGCCCTGTTTGTTCTTGCGCCCAATATAGCACAACGATCCGGATTTGTAAAGTAACTTGTGGTTTAATTTTTCGTCTGCGTTCAAGTGTGAAGCGCCTGATAGGCTGCAAGCTCCTGATTGAGCTTTTTTGCCTCTGCAGTATCCTTCCACCATAGAAACAGATTTGCCAACGCAAAGATTACGAGTACGCTGCCTGCGATGACGAGGACGACTTCGATCCGGTCGGTGTCGATGGCGTCGCTTGTAAACGCGATCAGGAGGATCGCAGCTTCGAGAAGCAAAAGCATCAAGGCTTTCCGAAAAAGCATCTGCTTCGGAGAAAGTTCGTGCCTCGCGTACATTACAAGCGACGGCAGCATGCACAACGCAGCGTATCGCATCGGCGTCAGCATATCCCGGTATCCAAGCTGGGCGTCGCCGTCGAAGGCGGAGCCGATCAATGAGACCGCTGCCGTGATCAGCGTCGAAAGCAGAAAAAACAGGATCAGCTTATTAACGAAAAACTTTTTGAGTTCCATACGCTATTCTCCCTTCAACGCAGCCTTGAGCGCTTTGACGTAGCTTCTTGAAATGATGATCTTCTCCCCGGAATGCAGAATCGCCAGAAAGCGCCCGTTAAAGGCCGGCTGAATCGACTGAATCTTCATCAGATTGACCAGCATCGGCTTCGAGATGCGGAGAAAATGCTTTGACGCAAGCAGCTCTTCCAGTTCGTAGAGGCGGTAGGCGGTCTCAAAAACCCGGTCGTTCGTATAGAGAAAGGTCTTTCCGTCCACAGATTCGATATAACAGACGTCCGTCACCGCAATCTCGTATTGCTTTTCGTCCGCGATGCCGGAGAGGCTGCCCTGCCGGGATTTGACAAAGCGCTCGATCTCCCGGACCTCTTCCGTGATCTCGCGGCAGCGGATCAGGACCAGCTCCTCGCCCCTTGTTCCGACCTGTTCGATACGCACGTCCATGCTTCATGCCGGGCGGTCAATAGATCTTCTGAACCGTAAAGACGCCCTCACCTTTCAGATAGCAGTTCAGGAATTCCAGCACGAGCGAATTGACGATCTTCATGGCCTCCGCGGTGTCACGCGCACCTTTTCCGAGCCGCTTCCCCAGGAAGGGAGAGAACAGGGGCAGATCGGTGAAATCCATGTGCTTTGTGTCGCGGATCGTGGTGAAGAAACCGGCAGCGGCGCCGCGGATCAGAACGTCGTTCGGATAGCGCTCGCCCTGTGCCAGGGATTCCTGAACCTTATTATACTGATCCCAGCCGCAGAATTCAAGTACCGGAACCGGAAAAGGATCCTCACGGAACGTGAGTTTCCCGTTTTCCGCGCCGTTGTACTCTCCCAGCATGGTTCCGTCAAGGTCAATGACGGCGGAAACGTCGCTGCGCTGTCTTCCGATCTCTACCGCTGTGGCGCCGCCCAGGGAGTGCCCCATGACGGCGATCTTTTCGGCGTCCAGCAGCTGCGGCACAGACCGGACGGATTCGCCCTCCTGCTCGGAGACGAACCAGCTTTCGTCCGTCACGCCGCTCTGCGTGGCAGCCTTCAGCGTGTCGATGACGAAGCTCACGTCAGACGTCCGAAGCGCGACCCAGCCGGAATAGAGCTCGTACTCCTCCCGGGCTTCGGGCTCGCCGCCTCGCCCGGTCACGGCCCGGATAAAGGCCCTGCCCACGAAAACACGCTTGCCGCGGGAATTCTTCGTGAAGAAGGCGTGATGCGGATGATCCAGTGCTGCGACGACGTAACCGTTGCTCGCGAGCTCCTGGTAGGTGGAGTAGTTGCTCTTGTGGTAACCGAACGCGCCGTGGGAGAAGATCACGAGCGGGAAGCGCTCAGGATGCGCCGCGTCTTGCTCCGGATAGAAGAAGTGCACGGGCACCTCGCGGAAAGCGCCGCCCTTCTCAAAGGGATCGGTCCTCGAACGGTCGATCAGGATAGCGGCGGCCTCTTTGACCTGGAACGGGCCGCTGACGGGCAGGCCCTCATAGTCGGTGAACAGGATCGGCTTGAGCAGTTTGTTGTAAAGAAAACCCATGATATGACTCCTCGCTTTCAGAGATTGTAGATGAATTGATTTCTTCGGACAGCAGCTGGCGAACGGAGTGCCCTGCTATGCCCGGTATTCTTTTTTTGCAAGCCAGCCCCGGAAGAGGCCGCCCTCGAACAGGGAGATGATGACAAAGAAGATGTCGGCGAACAGGATGAAGACAAAGGACGGGATCAGGATCCGCGTATATCTCTTCCCGCTGAAGGATCTCCTGCGGATGCAGCGGCCCATGCGGGCGAGATAGAACAGCACGCCGAGATTGAAGAACAGCAGCAGGGCTGTGTTCTCCCCAAAGCTGATCCAGGCGCCCCTGGAAAAGAAACTGCCGGTGTTTACCACGCTGAGTACGGTGTTGAGAAGCAGCAGGGCGATATCCACGAGGAACAGAATGCGGGTCACGTTCAGCATCACGCCGCCGCCGATCCCGACGCCGCCGCCCCAGGAAAGCCCGGCGCGCGTGCAGAAATGCTCCAGGCTTTGCATCAACGGCTCATTCTGCTTTCCCTCGATGAAGCCGTTGTTTGCGATTGCGTAGACGTTCAGATGCAGCTTGTTTTCTTTGCAAAAAAGCTCCGTCTGCTCCAAAAAGCGAAGTATATGCGAGGGGATTCCGTCCACGTAGAGCGGCAGAGCGAATACCACGGTGTCCGCGTCTTTTAGCTGTTCCAAAATCCGGACGTGATCTGCCGGCGTTCGCAGATGCTCAGTCAGCTTCTTCCCGCCCACGAACAGACGCTGTAACGCGATGAAATAGGCCGAGGCGCAAAAGCGCTTTTTCGGGCTGCAATTGATGAAAACCGTTTTCACAGCAATCCCTCCAATTCCACGAGATTTTGCAGGAATAACACTTCGGATCGTGCGTAGCCGTCGTTGATCGCGTTCCGCTCCGCGCGGAAGCGGAAAGTGTCTTTCTCCGGCTCGGTGATCTCACCGTAGACGATGACCTTCCACAGATCGTGCTTCCCGTAGCGCAGCGTGTGGTGCATCTGCCTGCCGCGATAGGTGGAAAACGGCGTGGACGTTCCGATCGCACGGTCCAGCACGTTTTTGACAGCGGGGCTGTATTCTCCGTAGAGGTTCTTTGTGACGATTACCAGCTCGTCGGCCCGGCCGATTTCGCGGCAGACCTGCTGCAGCTTGTCCTTCATTTGGCACTCCGCCGGATGCTTGGTCCAGCAGCCGAAGCAGCCCTGGCAGGGAGCGTATTTTCCGTCGGCTGAAATCATCCGGTCGCAGTTGGCCTCGATGATCTTGCCATAGGATTGATCCAGATCGTGCAGAATGACTTTCATGTATATCACCCTCATTTCGTTTACTTGACTGCATTGTAAGCGCTTGCCTTCGACTTTGCAAGCCCTCGGAGGGTAAGATGCATTTTTGCGCGGTAAGATGCAAAACCGGCGAGCACAGCGAAGAATTTTCACGTTGTGCTCGCCGGTTTCCATGCTTTTCCAACGGGATGATGTCCCTGTTTTGTGTGGCATACAGGGCCGCGCCAAAAAAGAAAACGTGTTAGTTGCAATTTGAGGACCTCAAAGACACAATTACACGGTGCGCTGTACGTACCGGGCAATAGTGACTAGTGACTAGTGACTAGTCACTGGTGCTTTCTTCGGCGTAGATGTATTTCCACGAAATAAGTCCTCACTTTGCGACTAACGCCAAAGAAAAAGCTATACTTATAATAGTGTATATCTATGTAACATAAATAATACTTGACAAATATGATATGTTATGATAAACTCACTGCAGAACGCGGGAGCATCTGAAAGAAAAGATGATATTTGAGCAAAAACTGATTCTAAGTTCGAATATAAGGAGAAAAACGGATGATGGACTACAAGCTTTCAAGGTATAATTTTACCTTTCCCTATCCCAAGCACGGCGAGGAGCAGGAACAGACGGTCCTTTATAACACGCGGACCGGCTCGATTGCCCTGATCGAGGCGGACAAATATGAACAGTACAAGCAGTTTGAAGAGCGCGGAATTCCCATGGCGGATGAGGAACTTTTGGGGAATCTCAAGCTGGGCGGCTACGCAGTGGACAGCGATTTTGATGAGCTGGCCGCGATCAAGTACAATCTTTATGCCACCCGGTTTGCTACCAATGCGCTTGCGCTTACGATCGCGCCTACGTCCAACTGCAATTTCCGCTGCATCTACTGCTATGAAAAAGACAGCATCAAGCCGATCACCATGTCTGAACAGACGCAGGAGGACCTGATTGCTTTCGTAAAGCAGTATCTGCCGGTCATCAAGCACTTTCACGTGACCTGGTATGGCGGCGAACCCTTGATGGCCATGGACATCATCGAGAAACTGAGCGCTGCGTTCCTGAAAATGTGCGCAGAGCACAGTATCAAGTATACCGCTTCCATGGTGACCAACGGTTATTTGCTCACGCGTGCGAATGCAGAAAAGCTTCGCAAGCTGCAAATCGACAGCATCCAGGTTACGCTGGATGGCGCTGCGGAGGATCACGACAAGCGGCGCTTCCTGAAAGGCGGGCTGCCTACCTTTGACCGGATTATTGAGAATCTCTGCGCGTCGAAGGATATTCTTCCGCAAAGAGTTTCCATTCGCATCAATGCGGACCGGCATAATATCGACCGGGTGGATAACGTGGTCAGGATTCTGCGGGAAAAGGGCCTGGGGGACAAGGTTCAGCCCTACTTGGCGATGGTTGAAAACAGCAACGACGCCTACAATGACAATTCCTGCATGCACACCAATGAGTTTTCCAAGTGTGAATTTGATTTCATCATGCGCAACGGGCTGAACATTGTGGGGCGCACCCCGAGCCAGACCGGTAATTTCTGCGGCGCTGACCGGCGCGGGAGCTTTGTCGTGAACGCTGACGGCCGTCTCTACCGGTGCTGGGATGATTTGGGTGTTGAAGCCTGCAGCGTCGGCACCCTCAAAGACGGTGCGAAGGACTGCCCCCAGATGTTTGCCTACATGCTCTACGACGCGACGGAAGATCCGGAATGTCGGGACTGCAAGTTCCTGCCCGTTTGCATGGGCGGCTGCCCGCATCAGAGACTCCAGAATCCGAAGATCCGCTGCACCGGAATGAAGTACGGTCTGAATTCTTTTATGAGCGTGATTCCGGAGCTGCTGGAACGGCAGATGAACGAAGCGAAGCAGATGGAGAATAACGGAACCGCCCTCGACTGACAGCAGAAAAAACGAAAGCAAGAGGGAACGGAAAACTCCGTCTGATATCATTTGTGAACGCCACGTCTGCAGATGGAAGGCCCAATCGGGGTTTCCTCTGCGAATGTGTGTTCAAACATAATTTGCCTGTGGCAAAAATTCGAAGAAAGGAGAAAGCGTCATGAAGTTTTTGGTTCTGAATCAGCCCAAGAGCGAGACCCCCAACTGGGCTTGCCTGGCGAAGCTGGTTTGCGAGTACAAGATTAACTACTGCATTACTCTGACCGACAAGTAATCCGAAAACCTTCTAAACCCAGGAAGAGACGATATACGGCTACCCGGTATCGTCTCTTTTTTTGAATGTGCTATGAATAAAATATTATCTTTTGCCGGCCCTTATATAAAACAATACCGGGGGCGTCTGGCGCTGTTAATCTTTTTGTATATCGTGCTGGGCTTTGGGGGTATGATCATGCCCTGCGTGTTCGGCAAGTTTGTCGATGCGTTGATTACCGGCTCCGCCTCGGCGAAAATGAAGGACTATATTGCCCTGATCGCCGCGATTGGCACGATCGAGCTTGTTCTGAACTACGTCTGCGAGCGTCTTTATATTTCCGTGCAGTGCAGAAGCGGTCACGCCCTGAACACGGCCGCGATTCACCGGATCCAGAATATGTCGTTCGGCTTTATGCGCGACAAAAACGCGACGTTTCTGAACCGGCAGATCAACAACGACGCCAATGCAGTCGTGATTTTCAGCATTACGGTCCTGGAGAACCTGATTACGAATGTCTGCACGTTGTTGATCCCGCTGGCGCTGCTTAGCTGCCTGGAGCCTTGGCTCGGTCTGGCGGTGTTTGCGGTCAATTTGCTCTACTTTGCACTCTATCAGCTCCTCCGGGGCGGGGTGTACCGTGCACAGCGGGAGTTCCTGAACGAGCAGGCAGACTATTTTGCCAAGCTCGGGACACAGCTTTCCAACGTGAAATTTATCCGGACCCACGGCCTGGCAAGCGGATTTATCACGCGGCTTTCCGGAAGCCTGGAAAAACTGATTCATGCCGCATCTCGATCCCAAAAGGCGCGGTATATGTTTTCCGGCGCTGACGTAATTATCAAATACGGCGCGTCCATTCTGGTGTTTCTTCTCGGCGGCTATGCTGTCATCCGCGGGAAAATGACGCCGGGCGAGTTTACGGTCACGCAGAGCTACTTTACGATGACGCTCGGCGCGACGCAGTATTTCTTCTCTCTTGGAAAAGAGATTCAAAGCACCCGTGTCTCCTGCGACCGGCTGCAGGCCATTTTTGACGAGCCGGAGCAGACAAACGGCACGCGGAAGATTTCGGATATCGAGCGCATCGCGTGCGAGGGCGTCAGCTTCCGCTACGATGAAGCAAAGGTGCTTTCCGACCGGAACGAGACCTTTGAGAAGGGAAACATCTACGCCTTCGTCGGAGAAAACGGAGCGGGAAAGAGCACCTTTATCAACCTCCTCATGGGCCTGTTTATCGACCGCTACGAAGGAAGCGTCCGCTATGACGGGGTCCCGATCGAGGAACTGGATATGCGCGCCGTCCGGCGGGAACTGGTCGGCGTGAGCGAACAGGAGCCCATGCTGCTGGAGGATACGCTTCGTTTCAACCTGACCTTTGACGATCAGGCGACGGTCGATGAATCGGAGTTCCGGACGCTCTGCGAGATCCTCAATTTGGACAGCTTCATCCGCCTGCTGCCTGACGGGTTGGATACGGTGGTGCGGGAAGGAAGCAGCAATCTGTCCGGCGGAGAGAAGCAAAAAATCTCCATCATTCGCGCGCTTCTGAAACACCCGAAGCTCCTGGTGCTGGATGAACCGACATCAGCGCTCGACCGTGAAAGTAGGCGCAAATTCGTTGAATACCTTGCTGAAATCCGAAAGGATAAGATTATTTTGGTTTCCACGCACGACGAGGAACTTTTGCGCATTTGCGCAGAAACGGTTTCCCTGGTGAAACAGTAGCAAGTCGATCAAGGATCCGGAAAACGACGGTATCGTGTTACAAAAGGAGCCGCTGCGGAATCTCCGCAGCGGCTCCCGGTCATTTATGTCGTTTTGCGTTTCCAACCGTCTCCGTACGGTATTGCAAGAAAGCTTCCGAATTGATTCCTGCGATTGCAGGTTGTAAAAGCAGGTTACGGCAGGATTGCCGGATGACGGATCCATAGAAATTCTATCACGGGATGTATAAAAATGCAAGTATTCGGATTATGAAAGTTCGGTGAAGCGTGTGCCAATACGCCCCGAGCCTGGGCAAAAAGCAGCCCTAAACGTGAAACCGGTCAGGGCTTCGCGGCAGGCGTGTGTTTTGCATAAAACCGGATTGTAAACAGTGCGCCGTGCGGCGTGCGGTTGGCGGCTTTCAGGTTGCCGTCCTGTGTGGAGACGACCTTTTTGGCAAATGCAAGCCCGATGCCGAAGCCGTTTTTGGTGTATTCCGAGGAACGGTAGAAGCGCTCGAAGATATGCGGCAGCTCCTCCTCCGGAATGCCCTCGCCGGTATCGGCGATTGAGATGCTCGTTGAGACGGCGTTTCCCTTTGCGTGGACGGTGACCGTGCCGCCCTCCGGCGTGTGCTCCACGGCGTTTTTCAGTAAATTGATCAGTGCCTCGGAGGTATAGCGCAGATCGCCGACGAAGCTCGGCTCGTCCTCGAGCACCGTTCGGATCTCGACGCCCTTCAGCTCCGCGGTGACGGAGACGGTGTCCACGGACTGCTCGATCAGCTCGCGGCAGGAGACGGGCTCGCTGGCAAAGCGCACCGCCCCGGCCTCGATCCGGGAGAGGCTCAGCATCGTTTCAATCAGCCATTTCATGCGGGAGACCAGCTCGAACAGCTCGCGCAGGTATTCCCTGCGGCTTTCGCCCGGCAGGCTCGGCGCGCGCATCAGGTCAAGGATCATCATAACGGAGGTCAGCGGGGTCCGGAGCTGATGGGAGATGTCCTCCAGCGCTTCCTTGGCGAACTGCTTCTCGTTCAGCAGCGCCGCGTTCTGCTCACGCAGGCGGATCGTCATTTTGTGGATCTCGGCGGCCAGAACGCTCAGCTCGCCCTCCTTGTATTCGTCAAAGCGAATGACGTCCTCCCCGCGCAGGATCCGATCCACGTCGTCGCAGAGCCGTTCCGCAATGCGCTGCCGCTTCTCCAGCAGCCCCTCGTAGAGCGCGAGAAGGAGCGCGGACAGGGCAATCACCATGGCTGCGCAGGGAAGACTGAAAAACCCGCAGAATACGGCGGCGGCCACGGTCAGCAATCCGTGGAACAGGCGGCGGTTTCGTTTGCTCATCCGTCCACCGCCTTATAGCCGAGCCCGCGGACGGTCAGAATGATTGCGGGATTCTGCGCGTCGTCCTCGATCTTTTCGCGCAGCCGCCGGATATAGACGCTCAGCGTGTTGTCCGAGACGAATTCCTTCGTCATCACCCAGAGCTCCTCGGCGATCCGGTCCCGGGAGAGCATCTGGTTTTTGTTTGAGATGAACACCAGCAGCAGGCGGTATTCGAGCGCGGACAGGGTGAGCTCCCGTCCGTTTTTGAACACGAGGCCCTTGATGGGGTCGACCGTAACGCTGCCGCATTGGAGCAGTGGCGTGAATTTTTCATGCTTCCGCATGGCGTTTTTCATGCGTGCCAGCAGCTCGCGGGTGCCGAAGGGCTTGCCGATATAGTCGTCCGCGCCCATTTCAAACCCGGCCACCGTGCAGGCCTCGTCGGCGGAGGCCGTAATGAAGATCACGGGGGTGTCGCTTGCTTTTTTGATGGCCGCGCAGACGGAATAGCCGTTTCCGTCCTTCAGGGAAATATCCAGCAGCACGCAGTCGTAGCGGCTTTCCTCAAACAGCCGCAGTCCTTCCCGCTGGCCGCTGGCGTGAGAGGTCGCGTAGCCCTCGGAGTTGAGAAAGCGGATCAAAATACTCGCAAGCTGCTCGTCGTCCTCAATCAGCAGAATCTGGGACATCCTATCACCTCCTGACAGCTTTTATCTTAGCATGATTTTACACAAAAAGCAAGCGGCCGGTTCCCCCGACCGCCTGCTTTTTAATTGACAATTGACAAGTGACAGGTGACAATTGGAGGTATCCCTTCGGGATTATTTGAAATATTCCTTCAATTGTCAATTCTCAATTCTCACCTGTCAATTGAATCTCATTCCGCGTTCCGGATCCGCTCGGCGAGGCTCTGCTTGCCCTGCGAGCGGAGCATGAAAACGGAAGCCGCGCAGCCGGCCGCGAAGGCCGCGGCGGAGGCCAGCGTGATCCTGACGGCAATCACGGCGAAATCCAGCTTTGCCATATCGAGGATCTGTTGGAAGCCGCTAAACATCTCCCCATAGCGCCCTAATATGACCTTCGGGATCAAATACTGATTGAAGCCGACGACGATCAGTCCGCAGATCAACATGGAAGCCAGGAAAGCCTTCGCGACGTATTGCATGCACTCGATCAGCGTCAGCCGGAGCAACTGCCCGTCCGTCATGCCCACGCATTGCAGGGAGGCCAGCTCGCTGCGGCGGTTGGCGATGCCGGTGGAGATGATGTTCAGCAGGTTGACCAGCGCAGCCAACGCAATGATGCAGTTCAGGAACAGCACCCCGGCGCGCAGCGCGGCCATCGTGTCCTGCGTTTCCAGTCCCTCCGAATAGCTGTCGCCCCAGACCTCGAACTGATCGGAATTTGCCCGGAAGAAGGCCTCGATTTTTTGATAGGCCGCCTGGCTGTATCCGTTCTCCTCTCCGACAAAAAGGGAAATACTGACAGTATAATCATAATCGAGCTCCGATTTATCTGTGTCTTTGAGCAGCTCGTCCTGAATTTCCAGATAAGTTTCAAGGGTACCGATCAAACAACCGCCATATCCGTAATAATGATAGTCATCCGACGGCTGCTGCTCGATGATTGCATACAGCGTGAATTCGTGCGGACGCCGTTCGATCACAGGCTTTTCCTTACTGGGATCTGCTACCAGCTCCCAGGGATCATATTCCGGCTGATGGTAGGAATTCAACGTGATCGTTCCGGGTTCCCCGTCGGAAAGCAACGGCCGATATACGTCGGTACGCTTCTGAAAATATGCGGATGCTGCTTCATTTTGGGAAACAGCATCAATATACACGACGCCGGCGTTGCCTGCGAGCGTCTCATAGGGGATTGCCGGGTCGTCGCCGAATATCTGCCGATATTCTGCCGGATTGACAAAAATCAAGCTCTGTAAGAGCGAGCTCAGTTCATTGGGCAATGCGTCTTCCAGGGGATATTCCAGGGACTCGCTTATTTCAACGCGGGTCTCCTGAAACAGATCGCTGTTTTCCAGCAGCTCCACCACATCGCGCAGATCCGCGTTTTTCTTCGGCATGATGAAAAAATCGGAGCCGTTGTAGGAGTCTTCCCGGATTGACGCCAGCATGGTGTTCTCCACGGCGGTCGCCAGAGAGCTAAAAATTGCAAACAGCGTAATGGACACCGTCAGCGTGAGCACCGTGATGCGGAAGCGCTTCTTCTGCCGTCTGGCGTTGCGGTAGGCGATGCGGCCGGACAGGCCGAAGAACAGGCTGGACAGCGGCCCCAGAAGCGTGAGCTCCCGGGACAGCTTTCCGCCGTTGACCCGTTTTGCCCGCGCCGTGATGGCGTCCATCGGGGCCTTGCGCACCACGCGAAGTCCTACGCCGTAGGCCGAGAAGAAGGTCCAGATCACGCCGACCCCTGCGGAGACCAGAAGCATCCTCGGCTGCACGAGAAAGCGCGGCTGGAACGTGCCGCCTGTACTGCTGCGAATCAGATTGGACAGCCCTGCTGAAAGGACTGCGTGATACATGCCGAAGGCGAGCAGCACGCCGAGCGCCACACCGAGCGGGACGGCGACGACGCAGAGCCGCAGCCCCTCCCGCGTGATGATCCGCACGATCTGCTGCGGCGTCGCGCCGATGGCCTGCAGCATGCCGTAATGCTGTTCCCGCTCCTTGGAGGAGACCTCAAAGGCGGAATCCACGACAAGCCGGATTGCGAGGGAGATAAACAGGGCAAACAGGGAGAACAGCGCGAACAGAAACAGTCTTGCGACAATGCTCTCGTTGCCGATCCCGTCCAAGAGCATCAACGTCCCGTTCCATTCGAATAAATCCTGGGCATATTTGCCGTCCCCGTCGGGCAATGAAACTTCCCGGTATATTTCCGCACCGCATTCGTACGCCAAAAGACTCAACCAGTCTTTCGGGTTGTCCAGACCCATCCGAAATGTGACTTTGGCGGCCAGGAATCCGTCTCCCGCGGGCTCGAAGCTGACAGATTTGACGTGCTTGTCACTGCGCAGGGCGGTGGCCTTGTTTTCCGGCCATTCATAAATCAGCAGGTGATAGGGCGCTTCCTGGTAGGCGGCTGCTCTCGCATTCCCCAGAAGCACGCCGTAGAACACGAAGAAAACGGTCAGAACCGCAACTGCGACCGCAATGCTGAGCAGTGTAAAAATCGACTGCCGCTTCTGTGCCCTGATATACCGGGAGGCCAACAGACTTTCATAGCGCATGGTTTATTCCCTCCGTAAACTGTCAATTTTCGTATCTGTTCAGTAGGGTTGTAGTGGCCGCGCACCTGCGCGGCCATATAGTTCTGAAAGAGCGATACGCGCCATGGCCGCGCAGGTGCGCGGCCACTACGGAGCGGGTGCGACTGAATAGACACATATCTTCTTTCAATTCGTTTTTTATTCTGCGTTTCGGATCCGCGCTGCGAGGCTCTGCTTGCCCTGCGAGCGGAGCATGAAAACGGAAGCCGCGCAGCCTGCCGCGAAGGCCGCGGCGGAGGCCAGAGCGATTCTGACGAAAATCACGACGGAATCCAGCTTGACCAGATTCATGAGGATTTTTCCTTCTTCTGTATCCGCATAAAGGATCCAGTCCGCTCCGAAGCTGAGCTCCATGATCCCCGGAAGCAGCAGTTGCTCGAAACCGACGATGATCAGCCCACAGATCACGGCCGTAATCAGGGCTGCCTTCATGACGTATTGCAGACATTCCGCCAGCGTCATGCGGAGCAGTTGCCCGTCTGTCATGCCCACGCATTGCAGAGAGGCCAGCTCGCTGCGGCGATTGGCAATGCCGGTGCAGACGATATTCAGCAGGTTGATCAGCGCGGCCAGTGCGATAATGCAGTTCAAAAACAGGATACCGGCCCGAATCGCGGCCAAGGCATTCAGAATGATCATATACTCCGCGTAATTGTCCCAATCGTGCACTATGAGGTTGGAATGCGCCCGGAAGAACGACAGGATCTTTTGATAGGTTGCCTGGTCGTCTTTGCCGGTCATGTGGGCTTTCAACTGAGCGACTATATATGTGGTGCCGAACCAGTCGTCTTTGATTGCTATGTAAGTGTCCATCGTGCCGACCAAACTATGCCAGGACGCTGGTTCGGCCACCGCGCACACCGTGATCTCATGCGGACGCAGTTCGGGCTCGGACCATACATAATTGGGGTTTTGCAGTTCCTGCTCGGTCGGTTCTTTTTGGTACCGAGAGCATACGGAGACTGTTCCCGATTCTGCGTCCAAACGGAAGTCGGCCATCCAGGCCGCCTCCTCCTGCGGGATCTCATAGTCGGAAGAGCTTTGTGCGGGAATATACACGAACCCGCCGAGCTTTGTAAGTTCCGCATAGCTGATCGGCGGATTTTCTCCGAACAGGGATTGGTATTCCGCCTGATCGACGAAATGTGCTGCTATCCCGCGATATTCATACTCACCCTGAAAACTTGGGTCGTCGTGACGGTATTCCGTTTGAAAGCTCTCATAGGCATATAAATGGACCTGATCAAACAGATCGGAGGCGTAAACCAGATCCAATGTGTCAGAGACAGTCTTGCCGGAATCCGAATCGCCCCGCAAGGAGACGTCAAAAGAGAGATATCCATCGTATTGTTTGAAGAAAATTTGTTTCAGAAAGTTCTCCGCGTTGTCCACAATGGCAGTGAAGATCGCAAACAGCGTGATCGAGACGGTCAGCGTGAGGACTGTAATGCGGAAGCGCTTTTTCTGCCGTCTGGCGTTGCGGTAGGCGATGCGGCCGGGCAGACCGAAGAGCAGACTGGAAAGCGAGCCAAGAAGCGAGAGCTTCCGGCTCAGCTTGCCGGAGCGCTTGGCTTTTTTTGCCGTTTGTACCCGGGCGGGCCGGGCCGTGATGGCGTCGATCGGTGTTTGTTTCACGACGCGCATTCCAACGCCGTAGGCCGAGAAAAATGTCCAAATCACGCCGACTACGGCGGCGACGAGCAGCATCAGCGGACGAACGGAAAAGCGCAGCTCCAGCTCCGCGTATTCCACTTGGTTCAGAAGCTCGGACAGACCGCCATCCATCACCGCGCGGTACATGCCGAAGGCAAACAGGAGCCCGAGCGCAAGCCCGATCGGGACGGCGATCACGCAGAGCCGCAGCCCCTCCCGCGTGATGATTCCCACGATCTGCTTGGGCGTTGCGCCGATGGATTGCAGGACGCCGTAGTGCCGCACCCGTTCCTTGGCCGAGACCTCAAAGGCCGTATCCACCACGAGCCGCAGCGCGAGTGCAAACAGGAGGACAAAGACGAGAAAGATCCCAAAATACAGGAATTTCTTGACGATCGCGTCGCTGCCGATCCCGTCGTAGAACATCAGATCCCGGTTCCAGTCATACGAAATCCGGTCACTCTGGATTTTGGCGATGAGACTGTCTACCCAGGAAGACGGATCGCTGATGTCGTTTTTCAGCATGATGCTGGCCGTCAGGGAACCCGTGTCATGGCGCTCAAAGCGAACGGATTCGACGTACGCATCATTCCGCAGCACGGAAGCCTTGTTCTCCGGCCAGTCAAAGATGATCACGTGATAGGGCGCCTGATTGTACGCGTTCGTTCTCGCATTGTCCGTGAACGTGCCGTAGAGCACGAAGAGCATGGTCATGACCGCGACCGCGACCGCGATGCTGATCAGCGTAAAGATTGATTGCCGCTTCTGCGATTTGATGTACCGGGAAGCGAGCAGGCTTTCATAGCGCATTGCCGTCGGCCTCCTTTGGGGCGCCCTTTGTCTCGTCGGAAATGATCTTCCCGTCGTGCAGCACGATGATCCGATCACACTGCTCGGCGAGGCTCTCGTCGTGGGTGACCATGAGGATGGTCTGCTTCAGCTCGCGGTTCGTCCGGCGGAAGAGCTCCATGATCTCGGCGCTGTTCTTGCTGTCGAGGTTGCCGGTGGGCTCGTCCGCAAGGATGATCTGCGGCGCGGTAAAGATGGCCCGGCCGATGGCGGCGCGCTGCTGCTGACCGCCCGAGAGCTGAGAGGGCAGGTGGTTTCTGCGCTCCTTGAGCTCCAGCATATCCAGGATCTTTTCCAACTGAGCCTGATCCGGCTTCCGCCCGTCCATAAGGACCGGGAGCACGATGTTCTCCTCTGCGGTCAGCACGGGGTTCAGATTGTAGAACTGATAGATCAGCCCGACCTGCCGTCTGCGGAAGATGGCCAGCTCTTTTTTATTGTGCTTGAACACGTCCTGCCCGTCGAGCCAGACCTTGCCGGAGGTAGGCTGATCCACCGCGCCGAGCAGGTGCAGCAGGGTAGACTTGCCCGAGCCGCTCGCGCCGATGATGGCGACCATCTGGCCCTTCGGGACGCTGAACGACACGCCGTCCACGGCGCGCACTTCGTTTTCGTCCTTGCCGTAGACCTTGCAGAGCTCTTCCACTTTCAATAATTCCATTTCTGTTCTTCCTCCCAATTTTTAGTATCCGCTTTTCGCTAATTCTATCATAGCATGCTTTCCTGACAATTCCATTATCCGAATCTTACAATATTGTCACACGGCTTGCTATTTTGCCGGGGATAGATTATAATTGCCTTACAAGCAACAAGGAGGAAGACAGCATGAAACCGATCCGTATCGCAATCATCCAGGCGCTCCTGCGCGGCTCCGCAGAGGAGCGGGGGAGGCAGCTTCGTGCGCTGGTCAGACAGGCTGCGGCACAGAAGCCGGATCTGATCACTCTGCCGGAGATCTGGAACGGGCCCTATCAGCAGGATCTGTTTCCGAGCTTTGCCGAGCCGCGCTTCGGCCCGTCCTGGCAGCTTTTGTCAGCGCTTGCCTCCGAGTACGGGATCTGGCTCTCCGGCGGCTCCATCGCCGAACGCGAGGACGGCAGGGTCTACAACACGGCCTACGTCTTCGACCGCGCCGGCAACGAAGCGGCGCGGCACCGCAAGATGCACCTGTTCGACATCAACGTCACGGGCGGCCAGCACTTCCGGGAATCCCAGACGCTGACGGCCGGCAACGAGGTGACGGTCTTCGATACGGAGTTTTGTCGGATGGGACTCTGCATTTGCTACGATATGCGCTTTCCGGAGCTGTCCCGGCTGATGGTGGACCGCGGCGCAAAGCTGATCCTGGTGCCTGCGGCCTTCAATATGACCACCGGTCCCGCCCACTGGGAGCTGCTGTTCCGGCAGCGTGCGGTGGACAATCAGGTCTACTGCGTCGGGACCTCTCCCGCCCGGGACGAGGCGGCGAGCTATCACGCCTGGGGCCATTCGATCGTGACGGATCCCTGGGGCCGGGTCGTGACGCAAATGGATGCGGCCGAGGAGATTCGCGTCGCGGAGCTGGATCTGGACCTGGTGGACCGGATCCGCGCCGAGCTGCCCCTCCTGGCTCACCGCAGGACCGACGTCTATCGGCTCGAACTGACCGTTTGAACAAGGAGGTATCGCCATGCTGGAAGTCAGCCACTATACCAAACGCTACGGCAAAACGCTTGCCTGCGACGATTTGAACTTTTTCCTGCCGGACGGCAGCATCACGGTCCTGCTCGGCCCAAACGGCGCGGGCAAGTCCACGCTGATGAAGGGCATCACCGGCTTTCTGCGCTTTGAGGGGCAGATCCGGATCAACGGCATGCCGAACACGGAGCTCGCCAGCCGCCGTGCGCTGGGCTATATCCCCGAGATCCCGTCCTTTTACCCCAACCTCACGGTCTGGGAGCATGTCGAATTCGTCGCTCGCGCCTACAAGCTCCGGGACTACGAGACCCGAGCGGCCGAGCTGTTGGAGCGCTTCTCTCTGACGGAGCACCGGAAAAAGCTGGGCGCCTCGCTCTCCAAGGGGATGGCGCAAAAGCTGAGCATCTGCCTGGGCCTGTTCACACAGCCCACCGTGCTGCTGCTGGACGAACCGTTCATTGGACTGGATCCCCATGCCATCAAGGAGCTCAAGCACCTGATGGAGGAGCTGCGGGATCAGGGCGCGACGCTCCTGGTCAGCACGCATATCATCGAATCCGTCGATATGCTCTGGGATCGGGCGATCATCATGCAGAAGGGGACCATTCGCAGAACCCTGACCCGGGAGGAGCTGAATCAAAGCGGCGTTTCCCTTGAAGAGCTGTTTTTTGCGACGACGGAAGGGGAGAGCGCCGCTGCGGAGACGGCGGGTTCCGGGACGGAAGCATAGGAGGACCGGGCCATGCGGATGTTTTTCTTCTACTTTTTCCATACCGCCTGGAATCAGCTCCGTTCCTTTCTGCGCACCTGGGCGTTCTATCTGGTCCTTGCGCTGGTCGGGGTCGGCGGGATCCTCTGGTACGGCCTGCGCTGGTATCTCCGTCGTCTTGCCGCAACGAACGCCGAGCTGCCGACGAATGCGGCGGAGTTTTTCAAAACTACCGGCATGACCGGGCTCAATCTGCTGGAGCTTGGGGCGGGGATCGCGATCCTTGGCCTGCTGGTCATCCAGATCGTCGGCGCGGAGCGCAGTGTCTCCACAATGTTCAAGCACGCGGACGTCAATCTGCTCTTTGCCAGTGACCTGTCTCCGCAGAAGGTGCTGGCCTTCCGAGTGACCAATACGCTGGAGCTGCCTATTCTGGCGGGTTTGTTCCTTGCGATCCGGCTGCCGTTTCTGGCCGGAAAGTACGACCTGTCGTTCTACGGCGCGATTTCCATCCTGCTGGCCTGGTTTTTGCTGCTGGGCTTCTGTGTGCTGCTGAAAATCATCATCTACGAGCTGGGCAGCCGCCACCCGCTGTTCCGAAAGAGCGTGCGCTGGGTCGTGATCGGGCTGCTTGCGGTGATGTGCTACGCCTTCTACCGGACCTACCAGGTCACCCTCAATACCAACGGGCAGAAGGACTTCTTCCTGACGGCGCAGCGCTTCTTCAACGCGCCGGCAACCTGGTGCATTCCTGTCTGGGGCTGGATCAAGGGCTTTATGCTCTTCGCATTGGAGGGAAACCCGCACGACTCCGTCGTCATGCTCGGCTGCTGCGTTACGCTGCTCTCCGTACTCGGCCTGATCGCGTGGAAGCTTCCTGCGGACTATTATGAAGAGACGCTTCACTCGGCGCAGGAGACCTCTCTCTTGCAGGAGGCCGTAAACAGCGAAGGCGCGGCCCTGCTCGTTACGCGAACCAAGGAGCGGACGGTGAGCTGGGACGGCTTCCGCCACGGCTGGGGCAGCCGCGTCTATTTCTTCCGGGTCTTCCACAACCGCTTCCGCACCTCCCGGTATTTTATCTCCAAAACCATGCTGACCTACTGCTTTGCGGCGCTGGCCGGCGGACTGTACGTCCGGCATTTCCTGGATGAACCGATCGATTATATCCCGGTCCTGGTGCTGGGAGGCATGGTCTTTTTCCGCACGATCGTCTCCCCGGTCACGGAAGATATTCGCAAGGATACCTTCCTGCTGCAGCCGGAGCCGATCTGGTCGAAGCTGTTCTTCTCTCTGCTGGGCGGAAGCTGCAACTGTGCGGTGGACGTTTTTCTGCCGCTGATGATCGGCAGCGCCGCGGCCGGTTTTTCTCCGCTGCACGGTCTGGCGTATCTGCCGGTGCTGATGTCGCTCGACTTCTTTGCCAGCGCCTCCGGCGTGTTCACAGACGTGTCGATCCCGGCCTCTGTCGGCGTCAGCTTCAAGCAGGTGATCCAGATCATCATGCTGTACGTCGGCCTGATCTTTGACGGCGTAGTGCTGAGCTTTGGAATCAACCACGACTACAACGCGCTCGGCTTCATTTTGGTGACCGTGCTGGACCTTCTGTTCGGCGCGATGTTCTTAGGCTTGACCGGCATCTGGCTCTATCCCTGCAAGGGAAAAGCGGTCCGGGACGAAACGCGCACGCCGGACAAAAAGCGCGTCCGGCGCGCCTATACGAGGGTCGGCCTCGCATTGACCTGCATGTTTCTCGCCATCCGAATCGCCCAGTTCGTGCTGAGCAATGTGGGCTGTAGCCAGCTTGTGGCCCTGTATCTGCCGACTTATCTGATCGGCCTGCCGGTGTTTTTGTTGACGGTCGGCCGTCCGGCGGAGAGGCAGCGGCCGGATGAACACAGGCTGAGCTTGCGGGGCTTCCTTGTTTTGATCCCGGCCTGCTTTTTCGTCATGTATACGGGGAATATCGTCGGCCTGCTGCTGGATCGGATTCTGGAGACGCCCATGTTCCTGTTCTTGGATTGGTTCGGCTTTGACTTTAATCCATTTCAGATTATGTACATGGGGGAGGCGCCGAATCCGATCGTCGAGGCCCTGATCCTGGCGCTGGCCGCCCCGGTGACGGAGGAATTCGTCTTCCGCCGCTGCTTGATCGATCGGCTGCGGCCCTACGGCGAGAAAGCGGCGCTGATCGTCTCTTCATTGTGCTTCGCGCTGTTCCACAGCGCCGTGAACCAGGCCTGTTACGCTTTTCTGCTTGGCCTCGTGTTCGGCTACGTCTATCTGCGCACCGGGCGGCTCCGCTATTCCATGCTGCTGCATATTCTCATCAACAGCATGTCGGCGATCGTGCTGCCGCTGCTCATGATGAATGTGGACTACCGATACTATTATGATCTTGGAGACGAGCTGATCGACTTGCTCACCGACCCGGCGGTGCTGGGTCTGCTGCTCTACGTGGCGACGGTGTTGATCCTCGCCCTGTTCGGCGCCGTCGTGTTCTTCTTCGGCCTGCGGGAGCGGGAGCTCTCTCCGAACGGCACGCGCGTCAAAACAGCGCTTTCCGCCTGGGGCATCGTGCTCTTCCTGGTGATCAGCGTGGCGCTGTTTCAGTTGTTTTGAACATTCTCCCCAAAACGGCCGGCGCAAAGCCTTCCCCTTGAGGGGAAGGTGCCTCCGAAGGAGGCGGATGAGGCGGTGTCCCGACAACAGACTACTGCCGACTACCTTACCAAACACGCAGGCCGACGGCCCGAGCTTTCGGGCCGTCGGCCTGCGTATGGGAAAAAATCCTTCCAAATATCGAACATTTGTTCTTGAAAAACGGGCTGATTTGTGGTATAATATAGTTGCCGAAGGGTTGCTTCTTTTTTCACATGGGGGTATCTTAAAAAGTATATAAAATGAGCGATAGTGCATTTTATATACTTTTAAGAGTGAAAATGGAAGCTTTCTGCAAAAAATTCAAGAAATGGAGGAAACGCAAATGGCATTGCTCAGAGCGGAACTGAAGGGAGAGGGCCGGATCAACTATCACAGACAGGCAGGAGCGGACCCGAAGCCCGGAATTCTCGGCCTCTATGAAGGGATCGTCGAGACCGCGTCCGATCTTACGCTGCCGCGTCTGGAATCGTTCGATCCCGGCAGCATGCTGTATTGCATGGAAAACAACAGCATCTACATCAAGAACAGCCAGGGCGTCTGGACGGCGTTGAACGTCTGATCCGAAAAAACAGGGCCTTCCGCACGGAAGGCCCTGCCCTGTCTATCTGGGAGTAGTTTAGATGCTGCGTTCAAGCGTATAAACGCGGGCGTCAAGGCTGCTGCGGAGCATGTCGTCGTGTGTGGCAATCAGAAGCGTCTTGCCTGCCTGCCGAAGTTCCGACAAAAGCTGCACCAGCCGTGCCCTGGTCCCGCGGTCAAGGCCGGCCAGGGGCTCGTCCAGAATCAGCACCTCCGGGTTCAGCGCCAGCACGGCTGCCAGCGCCGCCTGTTTTTTCTGACCGCCGCTCAGATGATAGGGAGCCTTGTCCGCCAAAGACTCCAGATCAAAGAGGGCCAGGCAGTCGGAAACCCGGCTTGTGATTTCATCCTCGTTCAACCCCATCTGTCGCGGGCCGAAGGCGATCTCCTCCCGGACAGAGGCGTTGAAGAGCATCACGTCAGGATTTTGAAAGAGGTAACCGACCCGCTTGTGGAAGCGCTTTGCCCAACGCTGATTTTTGAGCAGGGATGCGGTGACGGCCTCGCCGTCAAAGCGATAGACGCCTGCCTGGGGCAGGGAGAGTCCGTTCAGCACCCGGAACAGCGTGGTTTTGCCGGAGCCGTTGTCGCCCTGCAGAACGAGACATTCCCCGGCCTCCACAGTCAGAGACAGATCCCGGAGCACGGGCGGCTCGTCCGGCGCGTAGGAAAAAGTGATATGATCCAACTCAATGATGCGCATTGTCACAGCCCCTTATAGTCGTCCGTAAAGCCCCGGCAGACCATGGCCTCCCAGGTCTCACGGCTGAGCGCCGACGCCCGCAGAAAGGTCACGCCCATCACGCCGCCCACGGAGCGGTATTTGTGCCGATCCCGCCCCACGGCACGGAGGCCTCTTGCGGTCAGCAAATCTGCAATCAGCCCGCCCAGCAGGACGACGTATTTCAGCGTCAGGTCCAGTACGAAGACAAAAACGCCGGGAACGTGGAGCTTCCGCAGCGCGCCGGTGATGCGGTTCCATTGTGTCCGGCGGTTGAAGATGCTTACCATCGTAACGCTGAGAAAGACTTTCCCGATGACGATCCAATTATTTCCGGCCCCGGCGGGACGGAGCAGCATCGCGGGCAGAAACAGGACCAGGGAAAGGAGCGCTGCGCCGAACGCGGGCCGGAGCACGGCCAGCACGGTTCGGGCCGGGAGCAGACAGGTGTAGCTCAGCACCAGGGCGGCAATGGCAAGAAGCAGCAGTCGGTTCCGCGCCAGGGAGAGCGTTACGATCCCGAGAATCAGAAGCAGCAGCTTTATCACCGGCGGGATACGCAGCCCGTCCCGGCCGCGCTGAATCTGAAGCCGCGCCAGCGCGCTGCCGACGCTTCGCAGGGTGCGCATGGCAAATGCGCCGCCATCGCGTGGCGGCGCATAGGTATCCGATTGTGCCATCCAGGCGGGGATCACGAGGCCTTCCTCCGCCCCTTCATGGGGATGGAAATCAGTTTAAAAAGAATCAACAACAGCGCTACGCCGATGATGGCCGAGAGAATGTAGGCCAAAGTCTCGTTCATGCCTTCCAGCGCGTAGTCCGGCATGGGGACGTCGAGGGACCAGCCGGTTTCCAGACCGTTCGGCGTGTACCCCAGAGCCTTGCCGTCGGTGACGATCTCCGCGATCTCGTCTGCGCCCCATTCGCCCCAGGCGGTGCCGGTGGCCAGCAGGCCGAGCGGGCAGGCCGCGATCAGCGCGGCAATGAGGGCAAAGACAGGAATATATTTCTTCTTGCCGGCGGACGTGTCGGCGAGCATCCGGTCATAAGTCAGATCCGGCGCCGTTTTCCGTACCAGCGCAAAGACGGCCACGGTGAAGGCGGCCTCGACGAAGCCTGCGACCAGCAGGTGGGGGATCATCATGGCAGGAATGGCAATGCTCAGATCATAGGGGCAGTAGAGGGCGTTGCCGGCGGCGTCCTTGAACAGCATAGGCTGAACGCCGAATTCCACCGCGCAGCAAAGTGCGGCAGCCGCAAGGCCGACATAGGCGCCGATCGCGGCGGCAGCGTAAGGACGAATGCCGCCTGCCTGAAGCGTGTTTTCTCGGTTCTTACCCATAACGAGCCGGTAGACCGCATAGCCCACATAGGGCAAGACAAAGGCCATGTTGAAGCAGTTGGCCCCAAAGGCCAGCACGCCGCCGTCTCCGAAGATCACGGCCTGCAAAAGCAGCGCCACCGAAACGGCAATGCAGGCCGCGTTGGGACCGAAGAGCAGGGCAATCAAAGTGCCGCCTACGGCGTGGCCGGTGGTGCCGCCCACAAGGGGAACGTTGAACATCATGGCCAGGAAGGAGAAGGCTGCGCCCGCACCGAGCAGGGGCAGTTTTTCCTTGGGCAGCTCTGCGTTGGTTTTTTTCACTGCGTGAACCCATACCGGGATCATTGCCGCACCCATAACGGCGCAGCTTACAGGGGAGAGATAGTTCTCGGGAATATGCATGCAAAGCGCCTCCTCACGTCGAATATGGTATCATTATACCGACGCGGGAAAACGCCTGCAAGCCCCCGGGGGGGTTGTCAAATGAACTTCTGTACCGCCTTTTGGAACTCCTCGACCAGCTCCAGATTTCCATCGGCGATGGCGTGCGTGATACAGTGGGTCATGTGTTCGTTGATGATCTCCTTGCCCAGACTCTTCAAGGCGGCGTTCACCGCGGAGAGCTGGGTCAGCACATCCGCACAGTCCTCGTCGTGTTCGATCATGGTCTGGACGTGCTTGAGGTGGCCGATAGCCTTGGCCAGCCGGTTGAGCTGGCGCTTTTTTTCTTCGGGGTCGTGATGGTGGCTGTGTTGCGTTTCCATGTCGCACCTTCTCTGTCAAAGCTTTGTGCTTCCGTCCAGAATGCTCCGGTAGTCGGCCAGGTTCTTGCGCAAAAGCTGCGGGATCTCCAGCCCGTAGGGGCAGCGGGTCATGCAGACGCCGCATTCCACGCACGCGTCGATCTTCGCCATCTCCGCCTGCCAGTGTTCGTTGAGCCAGGCGGCCGAGGGCGCGCGCCGCACCATTTGAGACATGCGGGCGCACTGGTTGATCACAATGCCCACGGTGCATGGCGCGCAGTAGCCGCAGCCCCGGCAGAATTCTCCGGCCAGCGCCTTGCGGTCGGCTTCGATCACAGCTTTCAGCTCCGGCGTCAGCGTTGGCTCCCGGTCGAAGAAGGCCAGCCATTGCCGCAGCTCTTCCTCCCGCTGAATCCCCCAGATCGGCAGTGCATTGAACTGCTGCATAAAGGCCATGCAGGCCTCTGAGTTGGTCAGCAGACCACCGGCCAAGCCCTTCATCGCGATAAAGCCCATGCCTGCCGCCTCGCAGGACCGGACCAGGGCAACTTCACGTTCCGTGGCCAGATAGGAGAAGGGGAACTGCAGGGTCTCATAGAGCCCGCTGGCCACGACCTCCTCGGCTACGCCGATCAGATGAGCCGTAATGCCGATGTGGCGGATCTTGCCCTGTGCCTTGGCTTCCTGCATGGCCTCGTACAGCCCGGTTCCGTCGCCGGGTCGGTAGCACTGCTTGGCGCAGTGGAGCTGGTAGACGTCGATATAATCCGTTCGCAGGGTGTGGAGGCTGGTTTCCAAATCCTTCCAAAAGTCCTCCGGCGTCGTGGCGTGGGTCTTGGTGGCGAGGATGATCTTGTCCCGCATCCCGTCAAAAGCGGCGCCGACCTTGGCCTCGCTGTCGGAGTAGGCGCGGGCAGTGTCGAAGAAGCGCATTCCGCCGTCGTAGGCCAGACGGAGCAGCCGAATCGCGGTCTCGTCGTCCACCCGCTGGATCGGCAGCGCGCCGAAGGCATTTTGCGGTACCGTGATCCCGGTGCGTCCGAGTTTCATCTGTTTCATCGTGATATCCTCCCGGCATTTTTCTTCTATTCTATCAGAATAACCCGCCTATGTCAAATCCGAAGCAGCGTTTTCAAATTGTTCATTTTCGTTTAAGCTTCAACTAAGATTCTTTCGATATACTGACGCCAGAAAGAACAAACCGAGGTCATACAGACCTCACGCATGAAAGGAGCGATTCTTATGAAACAGAACAATTTGAAAAAATACGCGGCCTTGCTGCTGGCCGTACTGCTGACCTTCTCTCTGGCAGCCTGCGCCGCCGACGCCTCTTCGAGCACGCAGACGAACGCATCCGCCTCCGCCAAAACCGGAACCCAGACGCAAAGCAATACGCAGACGCAAACCTCCACCCAGGCGCAGACGAACACCCAGGCGTCCGCCGGTGCGTCTGCCGCCACCGCTTCCGCCTCCGGCTCCGGCGCCGCGGTGGTCACCACCGCGGCCGTCAGCTCCAACGGCGCCATCGACACCTCCGAGCTCTTCTCCAAACGGGATCTCAAGCAGAGCGCCGACCTCTCCGAAGCGACCGCTTATACCGTCTCCGACGGAAAGGACGTCTCCATCACCGCCGAGGGCGTCTACGTGCTCAGTGGCAGCGCGAAGAACGTCACAATCGTCGTAGACGCGGGCGATGAGGACAAAGTCCAGCTTGTTCTGGACGGCCTGAACGTTACGAATGACGACAGCCCCGTAATCTACGTCAAGAACGCGGACAAGGTCTTCGTCACCACCGCAGAGGGAACCGAAAACACGCTTTCCGTTACCGGCACCTTCACCGCGGACGGCTCCACGAATACCGACGCGGTCATCTTCAGCCGGGACGACCTGGTGCTCAACGGCCTTGGCACGCTGAATATCAGCTCCACTGACAACGGCGTCTCCTGCAAGGACGATCTCAAGATCACCGGCGGCGTCCTCAACGTGAGCGCCGCGGACGCGTGCATCGAGGCCAACGACTCCATCTCCGTCGCGGACGGCACGATCACCGTCAAGAGCTCGAAGAAGGACGGCCTGCACGCTGAAAACGAGGACGACGACAAGGAGGGCTGGATCTATATCTGCGGCGGCACGCTCAACGTCACCGCAGCCGACGACGGCATCCACGCAGTCAGCATCATCCAGATCGACGGCGGCACGATCAACGTCACCGCTGCCGAGGGCATCGAGGCCACCTGGGTCCAGATCAACGACGGCGAGATCACGATCAGCGCCACGGACGACGGCATCAACGGCGGGCAGAAGTCCAAGTCCTATACCGTCTGCGTGGAGATCAACGGCGGCAGCCTGAGCATTACGATGGGCCAGGGCGACACCGACGGCATTGACACCAACGGCAATCTTATCATCACCGGCGGTACGATCAGCGTGAACGCCCAGAGCCCCTTTGACTACGACGGCACCCTCACCCACACCGGCGGCACCATCATCGTCAACGGGACTGAGACCGACCAGATCACCAATCAGTTCGGCGGCGGCATGGGCGGCGGTCCCGGCGGCCAGGGCGGCTTCGGCGGAGGACGCAGACCGTAAAACGATTGACGGTTGACAGGTGACGAACCCGCCTGTAGGGACAAGCATTGCTTGTCCGCCGAAACAGATGACAGTCATACCCCATACCCCGCATCGGTGCTGCCGGAGCGGGGTATTTTGCGGTTGACGTGGCTGCAAAAGGGTAGTATAATAAACAAACATTTATACAGGAAAAGAGAGAAAACAAATGGATGCAGCTTTTATTGCACAAAGCGCGCTGCTTGGCGTCGGTCTGGCAATGGACGCCTTTTCCATTTCGCTGGCAAACGGCCTGCGGGAACCGAACATGAACGGCGGCCGGATGGCAAAAATTGCCGGGGTCTACGGCGTGTTTCAGTATCTGATGCCCCTGCTGGGCTGGGTCTGCGTGCACACGGTGGTCAGCCTGTTCTCCTCGCTGGAAAAGATCATCCCCTGGATCGCCTTTGCCCTGCTGGGCTGGATCGGCGGCAAGATGCTCTGGGAGGGACTGCGGGAGCAGAAGGACCCGGACGCAGCCCCCACGGATCGCCGTCTGAGCGGAAAGGATCTGCTGATGCAGGGCATTGCCACCTCCATCGACGCACTCTCCGTGGGCTTCACGATCGAGCAGTACAAATTCCGCGAGGCCAACGAGGCCTCCCTGCTGATCGGCGGCGTGACCTTTGTCCTCTGCATGCTCGCCCTGCTGATCGGAAAGCGCCTGGGCATGAAACTCTCCCGCTACGCTTCCATCCTGGGCGGGATCATCCTCGTCGCCATCGGCTTCAAGATCTTTCTGGGCGGGCTTGGTTGAGCGGCGCTGTTTCTGAAAAGGAGGGACGGCTTATGCAAACGGAATCTCTGTCGAAGCTTCTGGGCGTCTGTCCCGGCCTGACTGCCATCGTCGGCGGCGGCGGGAAGACGAGCCTGCTTTACGCGCTGGCGCGGGAATTGCAGGCAAAAGGCCGTGTGATCGTCACGACTTCCACGAAGATCCGCCGCCCGACGCAGCTTCCCGTGGCTGACCCGGCCACGCCGGAGGAACTGCGGGCGACCATGCAAACGGCCTCGCCGCTCTGCTTAGGCAGCCCCTGGCCGGAGGACAAGCTGGCCGCGCCGACCCTGCCCTTTTCGGAACTGGTCCGCGCGGCGGACTACGTCCTGGTCGAGGCGGACGGCTCCAGTGGTCTTCCCGCCAAGGCGCACGCGCCCCATGAGCCCGTGATTCCGGCGGAGGCCGGACAGGTGATTCTCGTTCTGGGCGCGGACGCCTTCGGCAAGCCGATTTCCGAAGTCTGTCACCGCCCGGAGCGCTTTGCGGTTCTGACCGGAACGAACCCCGCAGCCCTTCTGACCCCTGCCCTTTGGGCAGAACTGATCCGTTCGGAGGGTTACGGGAATATATATTATGTAAACAAATGTGAAAGCCCTGACGACTGGGAGAACGCTGCTGCTCTGGCCGCGCTGCTCTCCGTCCCCGTCGTGGCAGGCAGCCTGCGGGACGGGCAGTTTCGGAGCATGTGATGAAATTGATGAGCAACGAACACAATCTGATTTTGATCCGCGGCGCGGGGGATCTCGCTTCCGGGATCGCGCTGCGGCTCTGGCGCAGCGGCTTCCGGGTCGTCATGACCGAGACGGCGCAGCCGACCACGATCCGCCGCACCGTGGCCTTTTCGCAGGCCGTTCTGGACGGGCAGACCGTTGTGGAGGGCGTGACGGCGCGGCGCGCCGAAAACGCAGCCGAGGCCCTGTCCCTGCTGGAACAGGGCATTTTGCCTGTGCTGGTGGACCCGGAGGCCCGCTGCCGGGAAACGCTGCGCCCCGACGCGCTGGTGGACGCCATTCTGGCCAAGCGAAACCTCGGCACCGCGATCACAGACGCGCCGATCGTGATCGGCGTCGGGCCGGGCTTTACGGCGGGAATAGACTGCCACGCCGCTGTGGAGACCATGCGCGGGCATACGCTGGGCCGCGTGCTCTACGAGGGCAGTCCGCTGCCGAATACGAATATCCCCGGCCTGATCGGCGGCTTTGCGGGAGAGCGGGTGCTCCGCGCCCCTGCCGACGGGATCTTCCGGGCGGAACGCTGCATCGGCGACCGGGTCAAGACCGGCGACGTGGTCGGCTGGGTGGGGGAGAGCCCCATGTGCGCCACGCTGGACGGGGTGCTGCGCGGCCTGTTGGCCTCCGGCGTACCCGTTCACAAGGGCATGAAGGCCGGCGACGTGGATCCCCGCAACGACCCGTCCTACTGTCAGACCGCCTCCGACAAGGCGCTCGCCATCGGCGGCGGCGTGCTCGAAGCAATTCTGCATTTTCAAAGAATGGGGTAAACGAATGGAAAACGAGATCAAACTGACCAAGCTGGCATCCTGTGCCGGCTGCGGCGCCAAGGTCGGCGCCGGTGTTCTGGCCCAGCTTCTGGGGGATCTGCACGTCCTGCACGATCCGAAGTTGTTGGTGGGTTTTGATAAAAGCGACGACGCCAGCGTCTACCAGATCACGGACGAGCTGGCGCTGGTTCAAACCGTGGATTTCTTCCCGCCGATCGCGGATGATCCCTACACCTTCGGCGCCATTGCCGCCACCAACGCCCTCTCGGACGTCTACGCAATGGGCGGCGAGCCCAAGCTGGCGCTGAATATTATGGCCGTTCCCAAGGATCTGCCGAAGGAGACCGTCCACGAGATCCTGCGCGGCGGCTACGAAAAGGCCTGCGAGGCGGGGGTCATTATCACCGGCGGCCATTCGATCCTGGATCCCGAGCCCAAGTACGGTCTGGCCGTGACAGGCTTTGTCCACCCGCAAAAGGTATTGACCAACAGCGGCGCGCAGCCCGGTGACGTGCTGCTGCTCACGAAGCCCCTCGGCATCGGCGTTCTGACCACGGCGAACAAGGCGGGCCTGCTTGAGCCCGAGACACTGGCCTATGCCAATCAACTGATGACGACGCTGAACAAGGTCGCCCGGGACGTGATGGTGCAGTATCGCGTCCACGCCTGTACCGACGTGACGGGCTTCGGCCTCATGGGCCACGGCACCGAGATGGCGCAGGGCAGCGGCGTGGAGCTGCATATCGACACGGCGGGCATTACCGTGATCCCGGCGGCCCTGGAATTTGCGCGGATGGGCGTGCTGCCGGAGGGTATGTACCGCAACCGCAGCTTTGCCGAGGCCCAGGTGGACCCCGGCGACGTCGCCCTTGCTCTGCAGGATCTGCTCTACGATCCCCAGACCTCCGGCGGCCTGCTGATGGCCGTCCACCCGGAGGATGCGGACGCTCTGCTCGCGGAGCTGAGCGGGAAGGTCCCGGCTGCGCAGCGGATCGGAACGGTGGAGCCCTATCGCGGCGGAAAGCGGATTTTTTTGCGTTGACTGCCGGAAGGCTCCCATTTTCCGGATGCGTTTGGCAAAAACCGACAATCTGAAAAAATTTCGATGAGTTGTCAACCGTTTATGCATCTGAATTGTCTAAGAAATTAGGACCAAAAATTTTTGAGAAACGGAGAGAACAAAATGAGAGATCCCAAACGACCTGCAGCCCTGCTGCTTTGCATCTGCCTTTTGACCGGGCTGCTGTCCGGCTGCAGGAAGGACCCGGAAAAGCAAGGCGGCGAAACGACTTCCGCTTCCACCACGGAGGCCGCTGTTACCGTGACGGAGGAAGCGACCGTCCCAACCACAACGGAAGCTCCCGCCGACTATGCCGCCGACTATTTGGCTGCTCTGGCCGCCCTGGATGCGGAACCTGCCCTGACTGTCGTCACGGAGCTTGCCCAGACGGTTACCCTGGACGACGAGCCCATCACCGAGACCCAGACGGAAACCGTGCAATATCAGAACCGGGGCGGGGAAGACCTGATCGTGGCTTCCGACCGCAGCGTGAAGCTGGGCGCCAATACGTACAGCCTCGCGCAGACCTATTCCGCCGAAACCCTGTACAGCCAGATTGGGAATAACAAGTTCCGCGCCTCGGAAACTGCGGAATGCTTCCTTTCTCAGCAGACGCCGATTGCGCTGTTGGACCCCGCCAATTATGAGAGCGTTGAGCAGGAGGAAGGCGTCATTCGCTTTACCGGTGCGCTGTCCGCAGAGAGCTGGGCGATGCCCGAAGGGGCGGAGCTGGTGGAAGCTAAAGGCTCTGCAACCCTGGAAAACGGCGTTTTGACTGCACAGACCTATCAGATCACGTTTCTTTACGCCGGAACGAAGATCGCCCGGAGCTGCGCTTCCACCCTCCGCGCAGGGACGGACGAAGAGCTCTCTGCGCGTATTCCCGTCGAAGACGATGCGCCCGTCGAGCTGCAGAGCACCGAGGCCCTGCTGATCCTGCTTCGTGCGGAAAACTGCTTGAATCACCTCTACACGGTCAGCTTTGACATCAGCAGCACGGACGTTACCCAAGCGGCCAATTTCATTCTTTCACGGCAAGAGCATTCGTATCACTATGGAAAGAGCAGTGACATGATCTGGTCCTCTAAGCTGAGCGGAAAGGGCTATAACATGCTTGGCATCGAAAAGGAATCCTTCGGTCTGGAGGAATCCTTGGTGGATGGCGTCTATACCTATCAGGAGGACGGCGAAGAGGCGGAAACGTCCGAACTCAGCGCCTTTGAAAGAATCACCACGCTGAGATCCGTTTTGCAAGGCATGCGCACGGAGGTTGCGGAGATGATCCCCGCACCGGCAGATCTGACTTCCGCTGCGGTTTATGATGTCGGGGATTATTATCTGGTGGAATTCACCTGCGGAGAGAAATTCGGCCGGATCATGGATCAGCGGACGAATCACGATTTATTCCAGGATGAGAACAAACTCATGGATCTGGCGGAGGCGTATGAGATCGACACACTGGAAGGGTATCTGGCTGTGGAGAAACATACCTGGCTCCCAACTTCTGTCGGGGTCAACTATTCTGCGGCTCATACCATTGAGGGCACAGACTATATGATCGCCCTGGAGCAACAGATCGGCATCCGCATCGGCGATCCGGAGATTTATTATGACATCACGGACAAGCCGCTGCCGGATATCGAGCCGGAAGAGAAGGCAACTCCTGTCTTCTATGAGGTCACGGATGAAAACGGGGCAAAGCTCTGGCTCTTCGGTACGATCCACATCGGCGAAGATCGGACTGCGTATCTGCCCCAGGCCATCTATGACGCCTTTGACGCTGCGGACGCCCTGGCGGTGGAGTTTGACGACGCCGCGTTTGAGGAGCAGATTGAAAACGACCCCGAGCTGCTGCAAAAGGTCGCGGAAGCCTATTACTATACCGACAAGACCCAAATTTCCGACCATCTGGAAGAGGACGTTTACGACGCCGCCGTTCGGTTCATGAAGATCATCGGTCAATACAACAGGCAGGCGGAGTATTTGCGGCCCTTTGTTTGGGGGAACGCCATTGAGAATTTCTATCGTGCGCAGGGCCGACGGCTGACCCCTTCCAAGGGCGTGGATCACAGGCTCATGGACCGGGCCCGCGCGCAGGAGAAAGAGATCCTGAACGTGGAATCCGGCGAGGCCCAGGTCGGCATGATGGCCGGTTACTCTGACAAGCTCCAGCAGCTTTTGCTGGAAGAAGCGATGGGAACAACCCGCACAGAGTACCTTGACGGGATTAACGAGCTCTACGAGCTGTGGTGCGGCGGAGACGAGGCAGCCCTGATCGAAAGGCTGGCCGCTGCTGACGAAGAAGAACTGTCCGAGCTCACGGACGAGGAGAAGGAACTCTACGAGGAATACCACAGCGCGATGGAAACCAGCCGGAACGCGGATATGCTGGAAGTGGCAAAGGGTTATCTGGTCAGCGGAAAGACGGTCTTCTTTGCCGTCGGTCTGGCCCATCTGCTGGGCGACGGCGGTCTGGTCCAGGCCCTGCGCGATGCGGGTTATACTGTTACGCTGATTCAGAACTGACTTCACAAGGCTTAGCGGCACAGGGAGACGCTTCCCTGTGCCGCGTTTCATTTGGATTGACACCTGCTTCCGAAAATGCTATAATACCTCCGTAATTACGTCGGATCGGGGGTGCGTTTGTGCGGCGAGTCTGGAACAAGATCACAGAGTTTTACCGCCGGGGCGATCTGCTCCTGCTGTTTTTGTGCGTCGTCGCCACGATTTTCGGAATCGTGATTGTCGCCAGCGCAACCCGATACAGCGGCTCGTACCGCTTCCTGGTCGTGCAGAGTGCCGCACTGGTGCTGGGGGTCTGCCTGTACGTGGCCGTGTCCCTGCTGGACATTGAGATTCTGGCGGAGCATCGGGAGATGCTGCTGGCCTTCAACGTGCTGTTCATGTCCACCCTGCTCATTTGGGGCGTGGAGGGCAATACGGGCAACCGGGCCTGGCTGGACCTGCCCCTTCTTCCCGTCAATATTCAGCCTGCGGAGATCTGCAAGATCACCTTTGTCATTGCCCTGGCCAAGACCATGAGTAATCACCGCAGCAAGATTTCGTCCGTGAAGTCCGTCGCGCCGATCGTCATTCAGACCGTGGTTATGATGGGCCTGATCGTGGTGATTTCCCGTGACGCGGGCTCCGCCGTCGTCTTCCTGTTCATTTTTCTTGTGGTAGCCTACGTGGGCGGCGTGCGTTCCTGGTGGTTCGTGGCCGCGCTGGTTGTGGCCCTGGCGGTGTTTCCGATCCTGTGGCAGCATTTTATCCGGGCGGACCAGAAGGAACGTATTCTGATGTTTTTTGACGAGACGATCGACCCGGATGGAACCGGCGTTCGCTGGGATACCAACCGCTCCGTTGCCATGCTCTCTGGCGGCGGCATTTCGGGCCAGGGCCTCTTCCACGGGACCATGCTACAGAACCACGCCATTGCCGCCCAGCATACGGACTTCATTTTCTCCGCAATCGGCGAGGAGCTGGGCATTCTGGGTTGCCTGTTTACCCTGCTGCTGCTGGTTGCCATCGTGGTCCGCTGTGTCCACGTCGGCCTGAAAACGCCGAATTATATGAACCGTCTGATCTGCATCGGCATCGCCGCGATGCTGATCTTCCAGATCGTAAGCAACGTCGGTATGTGTATCGGCGTATCGCCGGTTATCGGCCTTACGCTGCCCTTTATCAGCTATGGAGGCTCCTCGATCGTCACGCTCTTCCTGGCGATGGGAATCGTTTCCGGCATTCACATGCGTCCCGACCCGGATTCTCGATCACCGTATATCCAGCCGCGGTATTGACAAGGAGGGGTTCGTTTGGCGTTTTTGAAAGCTCTGGAATCCATGCGCTTCCCGTTTCTGGACGGGCTCATGCAGACCTTTACGTTCCTCGGCGAGGAAACTGTTTTTATGGTTCTTGCCCTCGTCCTGTTTTGGTGCGTAGACAAGTGGAAAGGCTACTACCTGCTCTCCGCCGGCTTTTTGGGAACCATTCTCTCCCAGGCGATGAAGCTGATCTGCCGCGTTCCCAGGCCCTGGGTGAGAGATCCCGGCTTTACCGTGGTGGAATCGGCGAAGGCCGGTGCGACCGGCTATTCCTTCCCGAGCGGACATACCCAGGGCGCGACCTGCTCCTTCGGCGGCATTGCCCGGATGACAAAGCGGACCTGGCTGCGCTGGGCAATGGCGGGCTTGATCGTCCTGATCGGCTTTTCCCGGATGTACCTTGGCGCGCATTATCCCTCTGACGTAGGCGTCGGCCTGCTCGTCGGTTTGGCGGTGGTGCTGATCCTGTATCCCATCCTCCAGCGGGCAAAGGACAACGTGCGCGTCATGTACGGGTTCCTCGGCGTAATGCTGCTGCTTTCGCTTGGATACCTGTTCTTCGTCCGATTTGTAAAGTTCCCGGCGGACGCCTACGAGATCGACGTAAACACCAAAACCAGCAATTACGTCAACGCGCTGAAAAACGCCTGGTCCCTGCTGGGCTCTCTGCTTGGCATGATTGCGGCATTCACGGTGGATCAGAAAACGAAATTCTCCGAGCAGGCGCCTCTGCCCGGCCAGATCTGCAAGGTCGTCCTGGGACTTGCGATCCTCTTCGGGATTCGCGTTGGACTGAAATCCCTCTTCGGGATGATCTCCGACGCGCTGTTCTGGGATGCGCTTCGGTATTTTGCCATGGTGTTCTTCATTGGCGGCGTATGGCCGCTGAGCTTCCCGTTCTGGGCGAAACTCGGCGCAAAGAAGTAAGAAGTAAGAATTAAGAGGTAAGAGGTAAGAATGCGATCCATTTCTACCTCTTACCTCTTACTTTATTCCTCTTACTTTTTACTTTTCCCGGTAGCTCTGGTATAGCAGCTCGGCTGCCTGTTTGCGGGTCATTGGGGTCTCGCTGAGCGCTGCGAAGGCTGTGGGGAGCGCAAGCTCCGTGCCGCGGGCCTTGGCCACCAGCGCGGCGGCCTCGGCATCGGTGATCGGCTGATTGGGGCGGAAGACCAGACCGTCCGGCGTGGCCTCCCCCTGGATCAAACCCCGCCGCAGAGCGGAGGCCAGATAAGGCCGGAGCCAGGGAGCTGCGTCCTCAGCGTCCGCAAAACCGGAAACCTGAAGCCCGATTTCGGGATTTATGCCCTCCAACTTCATTACCATTGCCAGAAGCTCGCCGCGGCTGACAGGTTGATCCGGCCCAAAGCTCAGCCGTTCGGAAATCAACTCTCCGCCGAAGAGACCGGCTTCGCGCATCCAAATCGCCTCGAACTGATCATCACGGTCCAGATCCGCAAAGGTTTGCGCGTCGGTGGGCTTCCGAATGCTGACCCGTACCGTGGCCGGCGCAGAGACCCGACCGGCTGCGTCGGTGACAGTGAACGTGAAGCTGTCCTCGCCCACCTTATTTTTCTTTGGAGTGTAGGTGAAGCTGCCGTCAGCATTCAGCTCCACGGTGCCGCGGCGCGGCCGGTTTTCCAGCCGGAAGCTCAGATCCCCGACGCCGCTTCCTTTGAGCGTGCCGCTGTTTGGCAGGTTCCGCCAGGTCTCCAGAGAGCTGCTTTCCGCAGTGGGGGCCGCGTCCTCTACGGATTCAAAGTGGAAGGTCATCACGGTTTCCTCTCCGAGACGGCCGTCCTCAAAGGGCAGAAAAGACAGACGGATTTCTCCACCGCACACGGGCTCCACGGTGAGGCGGAAGAGATCGGCGCGGGAAATTGCGTCACCGGTGCGCAGCACACGGCTGCCCAAGCACACCTTGGCCTGATTTGCTTCGGGAAGCTGCGTGAAGAATACCCCGGTCAGCTCGGCGTGCGTATCCAGCTCTTCCCGGGAAAAGCAATAAATCCCGTCCTCGCGGATTTCCGCGTCTGCCGAGCTGTCAGCGGCGGCGGGAAGCACCAGAAGCAGGGCAGCCATCACGCCCAGTACCGGCCGAAGCAGCGAATGATTTGCTTTCATAAAAAAACTACCTCCTTCGTAGATCGTCGGAGGTAGTATTTGCGAGATTTGGAAAACTATGCGAATCCAAACATTGCCAATTTAATTGAACTGTACGTCCGTCCGCTCCCAGGGCAGATCCAGGTCCGTGCGGCCGAAGTGGCCGTAGGCGGCGGTGGCCTGATAGATGGGACGGCGCAGATTCAGGCGTTCAATGATGGCGGCGGGACGCAGGTCGAAGCAGCGGCGCACCAGTTCGGAGAGCTCGCCGTCGGGGAGCTTGCCGGTCCCGTAGCTGTCCACCAGAACGGAGACGGGCTGCGCCACGCCGATCGCATAGGCCAGCTCGATCTGGCATTTCCGGGCCAGCCCGGCGGCGACAAGGTTCTTTGCAATATACCGGGCCATGTAGGCTGCGGAGCGGTCCACCTTGGTGGGATCCTTGCCGGAGAAGGCGCCGCCGCCGTGGGCCGCGTAGCCGCCGTAGGTGTCCACGATGATCTTCCGCCCGGTCAGGCCGGAGTCAGCCGCAGGGCCGCCGATGACGAAGCGGCCGGTCGGATTGACGAAAAACTTGGTATCCGCGTCCAGTAAACGCTTGGGCAGATTGGGGCGGATCACCGTGTCGATCACGGTCTGCCGCAGCGTGTCGATGTCGATACTCTCCGCGTGCTGGGTGGAGACGACCACGGTGTCGATGCGTTCGGGGCGGCCTTCCTCGTCATACTGTACGGAGACCTGGCTCTTTCCGTCCGGCCGCAGCCAGGGCAGCGTGCCGTCCTTGCGCAGGGCGCTCAGGGCCCGGGTGAGGTTGTGCGCGTAGCCGATAGGAGCGGGCATGAGCTCCTCGGTCTCATCGCAGGCAAAGCCGAACATCATGCCTTGGTCGCCGGCGCCGATGGTCTTGTCGTCATAGGAGGCGTTCACACCCATGGCGATGTCCTTGGACTGCTCGTCGATGGCGGTGAGTACGGCACAGGTGTTGCCGTTGAAGCCTGCCTCGGGGGAGTTGTAGCCGATGTTGTTCAGCGTGCGGCGGACCACGTGCGCGATGTCCACGTAGCAGTCGCAGGATATCTCACCGGTGACCAGCACCATACCGGTGGTAGCCACGGTCTCACAGGCCACGCGGGCCATCGGATCCTGTGCCAGAATGGCGTCGAGCACGCCGTCGGAGATCTGGTCACAGACCTTGTCAGGATGTCCCTCGGTGACAGATTCAGAGGTAAAAATTCGTTTCAGCATTTGTAATCAGTCCTTTCGTTCAAAAAAAAAGCCCTGCCAAGAGGCAGGGAGGTCATGACCGCAATCCTCATCTGCCGATTTTCTCGCCGGATTTGGCACCTTGCTTCTTTGCAGGTTGCCGGGTTTCACAGGGCCGTTCCCTCCACCGCTCTTGATAAGGCGTGTTCAGTTGTGTCGTTATTATACACATTATTCCCAAAATGTCAAGCCCTTTTTTGAGACAATCGGCGCTGAAAAACCGCACCCGTTTTTCGGGTGCGGTTTTTCATGAAAAGCCTTATTTGGCCTCGTTGTCGATCATGTCGACGGTGACCTGCGACTCGGGGCAGGCGGTGAGGTTGTAGTCCCGATAGACGGTCAAACCGGAGCCGGCGGGGATGAGCTTGCCGATGATGACGTTTTCCTTCAGGCCGACCAGCTTGTCCACCTTGCCCTTGATGGCAGCCTCGGTCAGGACCTTTGTAGTCTCCTGGAAGGAGGCGGCGGAGAGGAAGGATTCGGTGGCCAGGGAGGCCTTGGTGATGCCCATGAGCATCAGCGTGGCGGAAGCGGGGCGCTTGAGCTCCAGATCCGTTTCGCCCGCGTCGATCCGGGCCTGAATGGCTTTGTTCTCGCGCTCGATCTTCTCGTTGGCTTCCTCGAATTCCACGACGTCCACCTGCGTCTCGGAGAGCAGCTCGGTATCGCCGGGATCGTTGACCTTGACCTTGCGCATCATCTGACGGATGATGACCTCAATGTGCTTTTCGTTGATGTCAACGCCCTGCTGACGGTAGACGGCCAAGACTTCCTGAGTCAGGTAGTCCTGCACCTTCTCCTCGCCGCGAATGCGGAGCACGTCATGCGGGCTCAGAGGACCGTCGGTGATCCGGTCGCCCTTGTGGACTTCCTTGCCGTTCTCCACGCGAAGGCCGACGGAGTAGGGAACCTGATATTCCTTGACCTCGCCGTCTTCAGAGGTGACGGTGATGGAGCGCAGGGCGGTGCGGTGACTTTCATCGACTGCCACGACGCCGGTGGTTTCGGAGATGACAGCCATCTTCTTGGGCTTCCGGGCTTCGAACAATTCTTCGACACGGGGAAGACCCTGGGTGATATCGTCGCCGGCGACGCCGCCCGTGTGGAAGGTACGCATGGTAAGCTGGGTGCCGGGTTCGCCGATGGACTGCGCGGCGATGATACCGACGGCCTCGCCCGGATCGACCAGCTTGGAGGAGGCCAGGTTCATGCCGTAGCAGCGGGCGCAGACGCCGGACTTGGCGCGGCAGCCCAGCACGGAGCGAACGTAGACCTTGTCAATGCCGTGGGCCAGGAATTTCTTGGCGTCTTCCTCGTGGAGCATGACGTCCTTGCTGTGCAGGACCTCGCCGGTGACGGGATCGGTGACGTCATAGACGGGGAAGCGGCCGTGGATGCGCTCGCCGAAGGTGGAGATGGTCTGACCCTTCTCCACGATCTGAGACTTCCAGGAGCCCTTGGTGGTGCCGCAGTCGTCCTCGCGGATGATGACCTCCTGGCTCACGTCCACCAAACGGCGGGTCAAATAACCGGAGTCAGCGGTACGCAGGGCGGTATCCGTCAGGCCTTTCCGGGCGCCTCTGGAGGAGATGAAGTATTCCAGAACGCTCAGACCTTCACGGAAGTTGGCTTTGATGGGGATTTCGATGGTGCGGCCGGAAGTATCGGCCATCAGACCACGCATACCGGCCAACTGACGGATCTGGTTCATGGAGCCACGGGCGCCGGAATCCGCCATCATGAAGATGGGATTGAAGGTGTCCAGGTTGCTCTGCAGGGCGTCGGTGACCTTCTTGATGGTCTCTTCCCATTCCTTGACGGTGAGACGGTAGCGCTCATCGTTGGTAATGAAGCCGCGCTTGTACTGACGGTCGATCTTGACGACGGCCTGCTCGGCCTCGTGGACAAGCTGATATTTGCGCTCGGGGATCGCCATATCCGCGATGGAGACGGTGATGGA
>CAMKED010000004.1 GCA_946411475.1 uncultured Clostridia bacterium
CGAAGGACGTTCTTTATTCTTTCCCAGACTGTAAAGTATGATTGACAAACCTACAGACAGACGTTCAGCGTGTTTTCTTTGGCTTTTTCGATTGCATTTCCGCCTGAAAACTGGTATAATAAACCATCGGAGGCCGTCCGAAATTGGGAGGAGGGGTGACCATGTGGGAGCGCGTCAGGCATTTTTTTCGCAGCGTGCAGCGCCTGGAGGTCAACATCTTTGCGGCCTACGCTGCCTATTTCTGGCTGCTTGCAATTTTCCCGGCCATGATGCTGCTGATCAGCATCATTCAGCTTACGCCCATCTCCCCGGACAGTCTGCGGACCCTGCTGCAAAACGTGGTTCCCGCCAGTCTGGAATCCCTGACGAACTACATGATCGATGAGCTCTTTGCCGTCGATTCGCCGGCCATTCTTTCCGTCTCGGCCGTTACTGCCCTGTGGATGACTTCTAAGGGCGTTATGAGCCTTCAGCGCGGGCTGAACCGGATTTACGTGGCGCGGGAGACCCGCAACCCCATCTGGCTTCGGATTCGGGCCGTGCTGTTCTCCCTGGCCGGGGTGCTGGCCACGGTGCTGCTGCTGGCCCTCGGGCTGCTGAGCCACGATCTGGTCGTAAAGCTGGTGGACAGAGGCAGCGAATTGGGAGACCTGCTGATGCAGCTTGGGCGTATGCGCTACGTGTTGTCGGTGTTGGTGCTGACGCTCTTTTTTGCCGCGATGTACGCGATTTTCCCCAACCGGAACGTCAGCTTTTCTTCCTCTCTTCCCGGCGCGTTCGTCACGGCGGTGCTCTGGACGGTTTTCTCCCGCGTTTTCACCGTCTACGCGGACAAGTTCGCCAATTATTCCATCTACTACGGGAGCCTCTCCGTTATTGCCATGGCAATGCTTTGGCTCCATATCTGCATTTTTCTCTTCTTCTGCGGCGGAATCCTGAACCGCGAACTCGAACGCAGAAAAATCAACGCTCCGAAACAAAAGGAATCGCAACATGGACGATCAACAGAGAAATAGATTTTTACAGCTCCGACGGGAGCTGATCGGGCGGGAGTTTCCCAGCCTGAACGATATGCAGCGTCAGGCTGTTCTGACTACGGAGGGCCCGCTGCTGCTCCTGGCCGGCGCGGGCAGCGGAAAGACCACGGTGCTGATCCATCGGATCGCCAATCTGATCCGCTTCGGCTGCGCCTCGGACGTTCCGGATATCCCGGAGGGGTATGGAGAACCCGAACTGGCAGCCCTGGAAGCTGCTGCAGCCAAGGCCGGACGCATGGACGACGCGGCCACCGCGCTCTGCGCCGTGCGTCCCGTGGAGCCCTGGCGGATCATTGCCATCACGTTTACCAACAAGGCCGCCAACCAGCTCAAGGATCGGCTTGCCGTCATGCTTGGCCCGGAGGCCGCCGAGATCTGGGCCATGACCTTCCACGCAGCCTGCTGCCGCATCCTGCGCCGCGAGATCGACCGTCTGGGCTATGACCGGCAATTCACGATCTACGACACTGCGGACTCTGAGCGGGTCATGAAGGACGTGATGAAAGAACTGCGGGTGGACGAAAAGGAACTGCCCGCCCGCCTGATTCTTACCCACATCAGCCGGGCCAAGGACGCGATGCAGTTTCCCGACGATTACGCCGCAAAAGCGGACGCGGCCGGGGACGCCCGCCTGGACACGGTTTCCGCCTGCTACACAGCCTACCAGCGCAGGCTCCGCGAGGCAAACGCGCTGGACTTTGACGACATCATTCTCCTGACGGTTCAGCTTCTGCAGGACTATGAGGAGGTCCGCGTTTTCTGGCAAAACCGCTTCCGCTACGTGCTGATCGACGAGTACCAGGACACCAACCGCCTGCAATACCGTCTGGCCGCGCTGCTGGCCGGTGGACGGAAGAACATCTGCGTGGTGGGCGACGACGACCAGAGTATCTACAAATTCCGCGGCGCCACTATTGAAAATATTTTGAACTTTGAGGAGAATTTCCCCGGGGCCCGCCTGATTCGTCTGGAACAGAACTATCGCTCCACGCCGCAGATCCTGGACGCGGCCAACGCCGTGATTCAGCAGAACAAGGGCCGCAAGGGGAAAAAACTCTGGACGAAGAACGCCGGCGGCACGGGGATCACTGTCAAGCAGACCGCCGATGAAAACGAAGAGGCCAATTACGTGGCCTCTCGCATCTTTGCGCTGATGCCCCCGGCAAAGTTCCGGGATTTTGCAGTCCTATATCGGACCAACGCCCAATCCAATGCGCTGGAACGCTCCTTCAAATTCAATGCGATCCCCTACCGGATCATCGGCGGCACCCGCTTCTTCGACCGTGCGGAGGTCAAGGACATGCTGGCCTATTTGCAGCTCATCAACAACCGCGCTGACGATTTGCGCCTGAACCGGATCGTCAACAATCCGCCTCGCGGCATCGGGGCCAAGACACTGGAGACCGTGCGGCGGCTGGCGGAAAGCCAGAATTTGCCCATGTATCTGGTTCTGGCGGACGCCTATCACTATCCGGCTCTGGAAAAAAGCGCTGCCAAGCTGACCGCCTTTTCGGTACTGATCGAGGAATGCGCCGCTCTGCTGGACAGTCTGCCTCTGCCGGAGTTCTATGACGCGCTGGTGGAAAAGGTGGGCTACGCGGCCATGTTGGAGGCGCACAACGACGTGGAGAGCCGGACCCGGTTGGAAAACGTCCGCGAGCTTCGCTCCTCCCTGGTAGGCTATGTGGAAAACCACCCGGACGACGCTTCCCTCCACGGCTTTTTGGAAGAGATCGCCCTCTATACCGACATTGAGCAGTATGACGCAGAGGCTGACGCCGTGGTTATGATGACGATTCACACCGCCAAGGGTCTGGAATTCCCGCACGTCTTCCTGGTAGGCGCAGAGGACGGCCTGTTCCCAAGCCTGCGGAGCATCGGCGAGGCCGACGAGCTCGAGGAAGAACGGCGGCTGTGCTACGTGGCCATTACCCGGGCCAAAAACACACTGACCATCACGCATGCCCGCCAGCGCATGCTCTATGGCCGGACCACGGTGAACCGGCTGTCCCGCTTTGTCCGGGATATTCCCCCCGCCCTGCTGGATCAGCCGCTGCGGCCTGCCCGTCCGGCAGCCGAGCCGCATATGGTCTACGACGATCTGCCTTTCGCCGAACGGGAGCAGCGCAGGAATTGGGGAACGACCCACGGACCCGGTCCCTCCGATTTCAAGCCCCGTTTCCCTGCAACTTCCGCCCCGAAGCCGGACGCTCCTGCACCGGAGTATCGGCCGGGCGACACCGTCTTGCATAACGCCTTCGGCCGCGGCATGGTCCTGACCGTAACGAAAATGGGCAGCGACGCCTTGCTGGAAGTAGCCTTTGACGAGAAAGGGACCAAAAAGCTGCTGGCGAAAACCGCTTCGGCCCACATGAAAAAGCTTTAAACGAAAAACCGTCGAAACCTGGTTTCGACGGTTTTTCGCACAGTATCGAAAAATGATCAGGAAACAAGCACAGGCGATTGCGATGCATGCATGAAGTAGTTGTACAGATAGGTTACAACGTAGGCGCGGGTGCAGGGCGTTCTGGGCGCCAGAAGGTTACTGCCGTTTCCCTCATTTCCGACAAGGATGCCGTTGTAATAGGCCCAGAGCGCGGGATGGTACCAGTAGTCATGTTCCTTGGAGACATCGTCAAAAGGATTCTCGGGATCGCCGTCGATGTCGATCGGACGGCCTGCGAGCACCCACAGGAAGGTGATCATCTGCCCCGTGGTAACGGACTCGTACGGGGAAAAGGTGGTGGCAGAGGTTCCGGCGGTGTAGTTGTTTTCAACGGCCCACAGGACGGGATCCAGGAAATAATCTCCCACACGGACGTCCTCAAAGGGGTTGTCGTGAGACTTGGGTTCCGGCCTTCCTGCTGCTACCCAGAGGAAGGTCATAGCCTGGCCGCGGGTAAGCGTTTCATAAGGAGAAAAGGTTTTATAAGAGGTACCGCAAGTCACGGTATTGAATAAAGCCCAGTCAATCGCATCGTGCGCCCAGGGGGCATCTTCTGGCATGTCGACGAAGACCTCACCGGCGCATAGCGGCGCCTCCTTGGTTGCCTTACAGAAATCACAGGTGTAGAGACCGGTGCTCTCATGGAGGGTCTCGCCCTCGGTCAGAACTTCGGTCAGCTTCCAAGCGTGACCGCTCGGCTCGGTTTCATCGCCCGTATAGCTGTCCTCGCAGCGCGAACAGGTGTAGGTCGTATAGCCGCCTTCCGTGCAAGTTGGGGCGGTCTTCACGCCGACGTAGTTGTGGCCAAGCGGCTCGGCGGTCGTGACCATTTTTTCTATCTCCTCGCCGCAGACGGAGCAGTAGGTGATAATCTCCGTGACGCCGGTTTCCGTGCAGGTGGGCTCGATCTCAACTTTTGTCTCGGTCCGGCCGGGCGTATGCACCGCGCCGCCGCGGATCGGCTGCTCCAGAACTCTTCCGCAAATCACGCAGGTGGAAGTGAGCTTGCCTTCCTGGCAGGTCGGCGGAGTCAGCACGGCGGTGGAGGGATGCTCCGTTTCGCCCAGGGGCCCGATCCAGTAGTTCATATCTACGTTTCCGGTAATTCCGGCAACCGTTCCCTTGCTGGTGTATTGCCAAACACTGGCGCCCAAATCGACCGTCAGATGCTCCGTGCCCCAATGGGCGACCCAGTGCACCGTATTGCCGTAACTCTCAAAGCCTTTGAACACGTTGTCCCACAGGCTGGCGCTTGCATAGACGCCCGAACGGAAACCGAAGTCTTCGATCTCACTGCAGAAGGCGGAGATCACAGGCGCCATTTCAGCATTCGAGAGGGTGAGAATGTTGTTTCCCTCTTCAACGTCGTAGAAAATCGGAAGCGACGGCTTGAAATTGTATTGGTTCAGCCATTCCAGGACAGCGTCAGCCTCTTCCCGGGCCTTCTCCGGCGTAGTGGCGCCGGCGTAGTAGTAGAGACCGAAGGGAATGCCGTTTTCGATGCAGCCGCGGACGTTGTCCACAAAGGAAGAATCGTCCTTGATGCCGCCTACGGTGTTGCCGGTCCAGCCCACGCGCACGATGGCAAAATCAACCGCTTCCGCCACGGCGCTCCAGTCGGTAATGACGTTCCATTCGCTCACGTCGATGCCGACGCTGACGCTGGGATCCGGCTCAGCGGGGGCCGTACCGCAGCCGCAGATCGAACACACGTCTCCCTCCAGGGGAACGGCGCAGTCGTGCTTATAGGTGACGGTATCGCGGACCGTGTTGCGATAGACGGAGTAACTGCCGTTCACGAAATAGCTGTTGTTCAGGGTTTGCAGGGCAGCCGTGCCGGAATAGCGAGTGGAATAGCAGCAGCCGTTGTAGGCCGTGGTGGGATTGGCCTGGGAAAGCTCGATGGAGGTGATGGTCCCATCCAGGCTGTAGGTCACGTCGGTAACCAGTACCGCATGGGCGCTGCTGATCAGGGCGTCGCCCAACTGGATCAGCGTATAGGAGCGGCCGATCTTGGCGGTCTTGTCCCAATTGATCATGGACTGGCAGGTTTTTCTCTGCGGGGAGTCGCTGCCGTTGGCCGTGGTCTGCCAGGCCCAGGAGGCAAAGCCGGAACAGTCGGTGCCGTAATACTGAGAGCCGCGCCAATAGGTGCAGCGCTCGGTATAGAACTTGCTCTCAATGTCATTGACCGCGTTCACGAATCCGGTCAGAGAGGTGTACCAGGGAACGTAGCTCAGACCCTGGCCGTAGGGCAGGCCGGTGTAGGTGACTTCGGGTTCATATAAGATGGGCAGGCCGTAGGATTCGTCGGTATAACCCCAGCCGCCGACTTCCTGCAGCGGAGTCCATTTGACGTTCAGCATTTGCCGCGCCCGACGGATGATATTCAGCGTGCCTTCGTTCGCAGGCTGCCGGTACTGATGGGTGCCGAACACGGGCGCAGGATCCTCGGTTTCAACGCGGGAGTCCGCAATCGCACCGGTCATGCGCAGCATGCTCTCCTCTTCGGTCATGGTCCAGTCCGGGAGCTCCGCCTGCGAATCCTCCACGGATTCCTTGGGACTGCCGACAAAGCTTTTCGCCACGGCAGTTCCGGCAAACGCAGCAGCCAGATCCATCTGATAATCCTTCTCGCCGGAGGTGTAGCACAGAAGACCGTGTTCCAGATCGAAGCGGACGGTATAGCGCTCCACGTTCTGTGCAAGAAGCGTCTCATCGGCATAGAGCGTATAGTCGAAGAGCTTGCCGGTGGCGTAGACAATGCCGCAGCCGGTGGGAACAAAGCTGCACAGATTCGGCGCGAGCATCAGCAGACGGCGGCCGCTGCCATCGAACGGAAGTTCCCAGATCGCGTTGCCGCTGGAAAAGACCAGCTTCTGCTCGTCAACCAGGTAGAGCTGACCGATGCTGCCGGAGAAGCCTTTCAGCAGGATGCGCTCTTTTCCGGTATTCAGATCAAAGACACACAGGTCAAAGTCCTTCTCGTGGTCCCGGGCAAAATAGAGCTTGCCGTTTGCGTAATTCAATTTCTTGACAGGCCCCTCCACCACCGGGGAATCGGCGCAACCTACGGCGTAGACGGCTCCGTCGGAGTCGCCTATGTAGTAGACCTGCTCATCAGCCTGGACGCGGCGGCCGCCGCCGGAGAGCATATCCGACGGGTCTGTACCCAGGCTGCAGATGGCAGACGTCGCCTTACGCTGGGCAGAAGCAGGCAGAACTGCGGAGATAATCAACAGAGCTGCCAGGAAAAAGGCGGAAAAACGTTGAAACAGTGCTTTCATAGTGATCCTCGCTATGTAATAATAGTTTTAGTCGTTCTCCTCCGGGACGTCCACGTCCAGGCCCAGCTCGCTGGGCAGGAAACGGGGGCAGACGTTTTCGGAGGTCATGATGACGGAAGCGGCCAGAAAAGAGCCGATCTCACAGGATTCAGCCAGAGTCTTGCCGTAGGTCAGGCCAACGGCGACGCCGGCGCAGAACGCGTCCCCGGCTCCGGTGGTGTCTTTGACGATGACGTTGCGGGCAGGACAGTAGCCCTTGTAACCGAACATATCGGCGTAGACCGCGCCTTTATCGCCGAGTGTGATAATCATGCTCGGAATTCGGGCCCTGCGGACTTTTTCGGCCAGAATGCTCTCCATCTCCGGGATCGTGGTCTGCGAATAATCGTCGGAGAAGAGAATACCGGCCTCCTGGCGATTGCAGATAAAGCAGGCGCAGTCCTGGAGGAAGTCCCGGCGCTGGACCGCGATGGACATATTGGCCACCACGGCGTATACCGGTTTGGCGTACTGCTTGGCCAGGCGGAAAACCTTTTTGACGATTTCCTTGTCCAGGCAGATCTCCACCACAACGGAGTCCGCCTGGGAGAAGATCTCGTCGCCCTTTTCCTCCAGCAGATCCAGAAGGGGCGTCATGTCGGGGCGCTGGGAGATGGAACCGACCACGTCGCCGCTGTGGTCGAAGACGGCAAGCCAGGTGCCCATGCCGTTGCGGACGGGAAGCAGATAGTCGGTGTTGACTTTGTGGCTCCGGAGCTTGCGGATGACTTCCTCTCCCGCGCCGTTGTTATCCACCAGACTGACGTAGGTGGGCCGAAGCTCCACGTTTGCGATATCCTCCGCCACGTTGCGGCTCACGCCGCCGTGGACCTGTTCGATCCATCCCACGTTCCGTCCCTGGGGAATATACTGCCCGGAGGGAAAGCCCTTGATATCCACAAACACGGCGCCGATGACGACTATGCCCATGGCAACATACCCCCTCTTAGACAATTTTACTATTTTATTGTATCATGGTTTTTCTGAAATTTCAACAGTAAGTATTTCTTTTTTTGGAAAACTGTGGTATGATAACAAAAATTGCGGGAGGTTTTTGCTATGGACCCAACAATTTGCGAGACCTGCTGGCACTACGACTACGATGAGGAAGCCGACGAATACTACTGCCGCATGGAACTGGACGAGGACGAATTCTCCCGGATCTTTTCGCGGCACGGCGGCCGCTGCCCGTTCTACCAGAAGGGCGACGACTACTATTTGGCACGAAAACAGTGAGAAAAGGACCGAGCTATGCGCTACACGATACAAACCTTAGGCTGCAAGGTCAACCAATACGAGTCCCAGGCCATGGAGCAGCGGCTCCGGGAGCTGGGACATCTCGAGGTCGGACCCGGCGAGGACTTTGACCTGGCGATCGTCAATACCTGCACGGTCACAGCCGTGGCGGACAAGAAAAACCGAAACGTGATCCGCCGCCTGCGGAAGCAGTGCCCGGACGCGGTTCTGGCAGTCTGCGGCTGCTATTCCCAGGTGAAGCCGGAGGACGTCCGTGCGCTCGGCGTGGACGTGATTTCCGGCTCCGCCGGACGGGAGGCTTTTCTGGAGCTTGCGCTTTCCGCCGTGAGCGACCGGCAGAAGCGGGAGGCTCTGGATGAGGCGCTCCGTCGACGCTCGTTTGAGATCCTCCCCCCCGGCGGCCTTGCCACCCGGACCCGCGCCATGCTGAAGGTGCAGGACGGCTGCTCCAATTTCTGTACCTACTGCATCATCCCCTATGCCCGCGGGCCGGTTCGGAGCCTGACCCTCGATGCGGCGCTGGCACAGGTGGCAGAGCTGGTCGAAGCCGGCTACCGGGAGATCGTGGTAACGGGCATCGAGATCGCCTCCTGGGGCGTGGATCTGGACAAGACCGGCGCCATGCGGCTGCCGCAGCTATTGGACGCGGTTTGCCGGGCAGCCGGGGACGTACGCATCCGGCTGGGTTCTCTGGAGCCGCGGATCATTGACGAGGATTTCTGCCGCCTTCTGGAAGGCCGCAAAAACCTCTGCCCGCATTTTCACCTGTCCATGCAGTCCGGCTCGGACGCCGTTCTAGCCCGTATGCACCGGAAATACGACACTGCCCGCTATCTGGAAAGCGTGAAGCTGCTGAAGCGGCACTTTCCCGGCTGCGCCGTCACCACCGACATGATTGTCGGCTTCCCCGGAGAGACGGAGACAGAGTTTGCCGAGAGCCTGGACTTCATTCGCAAATGCAGTTTCGCCTCCATGCACGTTTTCCCCTACTCCCGCCGTCCGGGAACGCCGGCAGACAAGCTGCCGGGGCAGCTCGGCAACGCAGTCAAGGAAGCCCGCTCTGCTGCCGCCATTGCCGTGGCTGCAGAGATGAACGCCGCCTTCCGGGCGGACATGATCGGAACGGTACAGGCGGTGCTGTTCGAGGAAGAAGCCTTCCCCTTGAGGGGAATGCGCCCCAGTTCGCAAACTGGGGCGGGTGAGGCGGATTCACCTGTAGGGGGCTGCGCCCTCGACGCCCCGCTGCCCGTTCCGGAAACAGGAAAGCCTTCACTCTGGACAGGGCACGCGCCGAATTCGATCCGGGTCTACGCCCCGGGGGAGGCTCTGCACAACCGGGTCCTGCCCGTGCGGATTACCGGACTTTCCGAGGACGGCGTCCGCGGGGAGATCGCTGAAACAGAAACTTAAAAATCGAAGCATATATTTTTTTGATGTTTTTCAAAAGGTCATGTATCTTCAGCAGGGACGTAGTGGCCGCGCACCTGCGCGGCCATAAAGCCCCAAAATAGCAATCCGCGCTATGGTCGCGCAGGTGCGCGGCCACTACGGAGCAGGTGCGACTGATATAGATACAAGGTCATTTGAAAAAGGAAAGGACGTAACATGAAACATTGGATGATGCTCTTTTTGATCGCGGCGCTTGCGATCACGCTCTGCGCTTGCGCCGAAACAAAGACGACAGGAACCGCAACTGTGCCGCAGACCACCGAAGCGCCACAGACCACCGAAGTGCCGCAGACCGTGGAAGGCCCGTTGGAGATGGCCGCCGTCGTAGCTGAGATCAACAGCAAGGCCGTCTCAGACTTCACTGAGAGCGCCGAGCCGACGGACTACGTGAAACTGACGGTGAAGGATTTCGGTGAGATCGTGGTCCGGCTGCGTCCCGACGCCGCCCCCATCTCCGCCCAGAATTTCAAGGACCTGGTTGCCCGCGGCTACTACAACGGCACGATCTTCCATCGCGTCTACCCCGGCTTCATGATCCAGGGCGGCGCAGGGGAAGAGGAGCTGACGCCCATCAAGGGTGAGTTCAGCGCCAACGGCGTCAACAATCCGCTGCTGCACGTGCGCGGCGTATTGTCCATGGCCCGGACCAAGGTGATGGATTCCGCCACCAGCCAGTTCTTCCTGATGCACGTGGACTATCCCTCTCTGGACGGCCAGTACGCGGCCTTCGGATACATCGTGGCAGGGCTGGAAACGGTGGATTCCATCTGCAAAATCGACCTGGGCGACAATCCCTACACCGGGGAGCATTCGGTTCCTCTGGTAGAAGTACGGATCGAATCGGCGGTCTTTGTGACGCCGAACAAATAAAAACTTTTCAAGGAGGGTTTCAACATGGCATTCGACATCAAGAAGACGATTGAGGAGATCGTGAACAAGGTCAAGAACGACAAAGACATCGGCGAAAAGTTCAAGAAGAATCCCACGGGAACCGTGGAGGGCCTGATCGGCGTGGATCTGCCCGACGATCAGATCAACGCAGTCGTCGAGGGCGTCAAGGCCAAGATCAACGTCGACGGCATCGCCGGGAAGCTCGGCGGACTGTTCGGAAAGTAAAACAGACACAGAGGACGCAAAGGCGTTGCCTCAAAGCAGCAAAAATCCGCTGAATTGAGGCAGCGCCTTCCGCATCAGAAATCCCCCGCAGCAGAAGAGGCGGAACGGCGGGGAACAAATCTGCGAAAAAGGAGTTTTGTATTATGTTAACTATTTATGGTAGCCCGCTCTGCCCGGATTGCCGGGAATGCAAGGCAAACTTGGAAGCCCACGGCGTGGTCTTTGAATATATCGACATCGGCGAAAGCATGCGGAATCTCAAAGCGTTTTTGAAGCTCCGGGACAGTCTGCCGGTGTTTGCGCCTGCCAAGCAGGCCGGGGCGGTCGGTATACCGGCAATCGTGCGTGAGGACGGCGCCGTGACCCTGGACTGGGAGGGTTGGATGCAGGAGCAGGGCTTCCCCATCGTTTGCCGCGAAAACGCCCGGGCTTGCCGCATCGACGGAAAAGGGTGCTGAGAATGAATTTAAAAGCATTGCACGCGCAGCTCACGCAACTGCTTGCAGCTCTGGATTTCGGCCGGATCTGGCCGGGCTTCACGCCCCTGCGATTTGCGCTGTATGATGAAACGCGCTGCTGTTTTGACGGGCAATTTGTAGAGAAGACCGACGCGTTCTGCGCCAATACCTCCATTGTCTATCAGGGCGAGCAGATTGCGATTTGGATGGTGCAGGAGGAAACGGACCCGGAGATCCTGAGCGCCAAGCTCGTTCATGAAATGTTCCACGGCTATCAGCACGCAATGGGCTGGGATTGCTGGCCCAATGAGATGGAGGCTCTGTATCGCTACGGCTACGATGCCGAAAATCTCTGTCTCAAGCTGCGTGAAAACGAGCTGCTGCTGACGCTGTTGGACCGTTTCGACGAGACTGCCCTTGCGGAGCTGCTGGCACACAGACAAAGACGGAGCCGGCGCTTCCCCTTTGAATTCTCTTATGAAAGCAAGGCCGAGGAGATTGAAGGAACTGCCAACTATGTGGAATGGCAGGCGTTGAAGCAGTTGAATCCGCAAAAAGCCGTTCTGCTGACGGAACAGATGTGCCGCCGGATCACCAAACCGGAAAATCTGTTTCCCATCCGAATCTCCTGTTACGACACCGGAGCCCTTTTGATCGACGCCCTGCGCCGCGCGGGACGCTATGACTTCTCCGCATCGGAGCGGCCGGTGATCTTCTCCGTTCTGAACGGGATCAGGCCGTCCGACGGCTGCTTCCCCGGCAGGGAAGCCAAACTGCGGGCGGTGACGGATGCAGTCAACCGCTTTTCCGAAGAAACAGAAGCCATGATTCGCGCCGCGTTGGAGCGAAATGAAGTTTTGCTGCGCGGACCGTTGGAGCTCACCGGCGTGAACGTCTACGACGCAAGATGCAGGCAGGACTATCTGACCTCCACGTATTTCCTGGCGTACCGCGAAGACGGCGAGGACAAGCTGCTTTCGGGCAACTTCGTGATCCGTATGCGGGATGAAAACACGATCGACACGGTGTATCGCTCGGCTGAGTAAAGACCGTCGCCGAGGAATTTTGCCGAAGTCTGCGCAGAAGCAGAATACAAGCCAAAGCTTTGGGAGTGTGACCTATGAAAATCATACATTGCGCGGATCTGCACCTGGATTCGCCGCTGAATACCCACATGAAACGGGAACAGGCGAGCGTCCGCAATGCGGAAATCCTGCAGTCCTTCGTACGCTTGACTGAGTATGCGCGGGATCATGCAATTGACGCCGTTCTGATTGCAGGCGACCTGTTTGACGGCGAACGCGTAAAGTCCGGGACGGTAAGCAGCGTACTCGACGCGATTCGGCAGACGCCGAAGGTGGACTATTTATACCTGGCCGGGAACCATGACAACGCCGCAAGCGCGTTTTCCTGCCGGGAGCTTCCCGACAATCTTCGGTGCTTCACGGACCGCTGGCGCAGCTTTGCGTACCCGGAAGCCGTAATTTCCGGGATCGAAATGACGCAGGATAACTGCGAGAGCCTGTACGATCAGGTCCCGCACGCGGAGGGGAAAGTGAATCTCGTCGTTCTGCACGGTCAGATCGGAACGAGCTGCGGCGTCGATCAGGTCAACCTGAAGCTGCTGCGCGAAAAAGGGATCTCCTATCTGGCCCTGGGGCACCTCCACGCATACGCCAAAGAGCGGCTGGACAGCACCGGCGTCTATTGCTACTCCGGCTGTCTGGAAGGCCGCGGCTTCGATGAATGCGGAGAAAAGGGCTTTGTACTGATAGAAATCGAGCGGGGCAGAGTGCAATCCGAATTTGTCCCGTTTTCCTGCCGCAGGCTGCATCGGGTCTCGGTCGACGTTTCCGGCCTGACGACAAACGCAGAGGCCGTGCGGGCAATCGAGAACGCCTCCGCCGAGATCAGTGCGCTCGACATGGTGGAATACGTATTGTGCGGGGCGTGCGATCCGACCGCGGACATCGCGGTCCCCACGCTGCAGCGGCTCCTCCGTTCCAAGCATTTTTTCTCCAAAATCAAGGATGAAAGACGCCTGGCCTTCGATCCTGCGGCTTTTCAAAACGACGTTTCCCTGAAGGGAGAATTCATTCGCCTTGTCTTATCCGGCGAGCTGTCGGATGAAGAAAAATCCGTCATAATCCGCACGGGATTGGAAGCTCTGACCGGAGGTGAGATTGCCTTATGAAGCTGATACGATGCAGCATCGAAAACTTCGGAAAGCTGGAAAACTTTCAGTACTCGTTCGAGGACGGCCTGACCGTCCTGAATCAGCCGAACGGATTCGGAAAGACGACGTTTGCCGCCTTCATCAAGGCGATGTTTTACGGGCTTCCGAAAAACGGCCCGAGGAGCGCGGCGGACAACGAGCGTCGCCGTTACGAACCGTGGCAGGGCGGCATATACGGCGGTTTTCTGGAATTTGAATTTGAAGGGACTGCTTACCGCGTGACCCGGCATTTCGGTGCGACTGCGGCGAAAGACCGGTTTTCCCTGATCGATTTGAGCACGCGGAAGTCCAGCACGCGCTTTTCCGAGCGTCTGGGAGAAGAACTGTTCCGCCTGGATGCGGACGCTTTTGCACGCAGCGTTTTTCTGTCTTCTCCGGACCGTTCTGTTTCTGCAACGACCTCGATCCGCGCCAAGCTGAGCAACCTGGTGGATAACACGAATGATCTGAACAACTATGACACGGCGATGGATGCGCTGAAAAAAGTCTCGACGGAATACAGAGCGCAGCGCGGCAGCGGCGGAAAGATCAACGAGCTATCGCAGCGGATCGAAACGCTGGAAGAAAAGAAATATGCCGCCGAGGAGAAAAAGCCGAGACTGCATGAGGTGGAGGACAGCATACGACAGTTGCAGGAAACGCTTCACGAGAAGAACGGCGGCGTCCGAACGCTGCGGGAGCAAATCAAAATCGCTTCCTCCCGCGCGGCCAAACTGGCCGTGAAAAAGCAGCATCAAAGCTTGAAGCAGGACGTGGAACACGCGGAAATCCCGATGCGGCAATTACAGGAACGGTATCCGAAGGGGCTTCCGTCCCGGGAGGAGATAGAGCAGCAGCGCTCCAACGCAGGCGTACTGCAGCAGGCCGCTTCACGGCTGCAGGAGCTGCGCCTGTCCGAAGCGGATCGAACGCTTGTTGAAACGGAACGGGAATTCTTTTCCGATCCTGTGCGAACGGCGCAGGATATTGAGGCTTGTCAGAAGGCGTGCGGCGAATTGGATCAGGCGTCCGCCCGCCTGCACGCGCAAATGCTGCCGGAAGAATCGCAGCGTTTGGCGGCGCTTTCCACGGTATTCCGGGACGGCGTGCCGGACGAAAGCATGCTCCTGCAAATGCAAACGCAGACAGATGATCTGCGGACGAAGGAACTGCGGCTGGCGGAAAGCGTTTTGCCGGAAAACGAGGAGCACCGCTTTGCGGAGCTGCGCGCATTCTTTGCGGACGGCGAACCTGACGACGCCGAAATCGAGCTTTGTGAGAAACAGCAGCAGGAAATCGCCGGCCTGGAGGCGGAGAAAAAGTCTCTTTCCCTGACGCAGGAGGAAGCAGACAGCTATCGCGTTCTTGCAAAGCGGTTTGCGTCCGGCATTCCGGAAGAAGCGGAAATCACGGCGCAGCAGCAGGCGCAGAACCGGATCGGCGAACTGAACGCAATCAAAAGCACGAAAACCGCCGTTGTTCAGAACGTGGAAACCGCGGCGGAACCGAAATCCGGGAAGCGGCCGCTTCTGGTCGGCTTGATCGGGATCCTCCTGCTGCTGACGGGAATCGTTTTCGTCCTTGCGGTGGGAACCGTGCCCGGGATCGTTCTGCTGACGGTCGGCCTCGTCGTGCTGATGATCGCCTTCTGGTTGCACACGCAGGGGATGATCCACAGCCCGAATGCGCCGCATACCGTGATTCTCGGAAGCGCGATCACGGAAGAACAAACCCAGGAGCTCTATGATCTGCAGCACGGGCTGAATGATTTTCTCCTGTGTTTCTATGAAGACGCGTCACAGCCGGAGCAAAAACTGGTCCAGCTCCTGATGGACAGAAAGAGCTTTCTCGCCTTGAAGGAGAAAAAAAGCCGCTGCGAATCCGCTTCGGAAGAAGCGGAGCGGGAGATTTCTCTGCGAAAAAACGCAAATCGCACGCTGTTTTCGCGGTATTATCATGACGTACCCTACTGGGACGGCTTCACCAACGACCTGATGCGCAAGCACAGCGACTTCACAAACCTGGCTGAGAGAGAAAAGGAGCTGGGCCGGAGCCGTCTGCAATTGTCCGGGGAAATTGCCGCTCTGCGGGATGAACTGAAGCGGCAAATCATGCGCTGTTATCCCGAACCGGCGGAAGATCTGTACTCGGCGTCCCGCCGCCTGAAGGAGGAAGCAAAGGAATTTGATCGGCTGCAGGCAAAACAGGAGGCCCTGCGCCGCAGCGGGAAAGAAATTCAGGCGCAAGTTTCCCTGCTGGAACAGCAGATCCGGGAGATCCTGGCTGCTTATCATGCGGACGAAACGGCAGGCAGTTTCGCAGAAAAACTGCAAGGTCTGCGCAGACGGTACGAAGCGTATCAAAGCGCGCTGTTCCGGGTCGAACAGTATCAAAAGGACAGGGGCGACGCGCTTCAGAAGGCTGGGCATGCAGAACAGATGCTGCGCTCTTTCGCCGAGCGCTATCAACTGCCGGGAACGGATTATCAGCGGATGATTCAGGAAACGGATGATGCGGCCAGAAGGCAGATCGAACTGGACGGTCTGCTCCGGACGGCCAGGACGAAGCTGTCGGCATTCCTGGCAGATACGCCGGAGCTCTCCGACGCTGAGACGGAAGATGATACGGCGGATGCGCCGGATCCGGAGCTGCTGCAGCACGCGGAGACGCAAATGCAGCAGGAGATCGACGTTCTGGAAACGCAGCTCCGTGATCTGCGGCAGGAGCATGATACGCTTCGCAGGATCGTGGACGAGCTCCCCGAGTGTCTGGATCAGATAGAACGGCTGACGGAACAAAAAGCAGAGGCCAAAAAAGCGTACGATCTGCTGATCAAAACACAGGACTACCTTCAAATGGCAAAAGACCGTCTTTCCCACAGTTACGTTGGACCGGTTGAGCGCAGTTTCAAGCAATATGCGGACGAGCTGATGGACGGACAACTGGGGCAGGTTCTGATGGACAACGACCTGAATCTTCTGATCGACGAGAAAGGAAAAGCCCGGGAAGCGGAGCTTTTCAGCACGGGAACCTATGAATGCATGATGCTCTGCATGCGCATGGCATTGATCGATGCCCTGTTCACGGACGAACAGCCTTTCCTCGTTCTTGACGATCCGTTCGCAAATCTGGACGACCGACATACGCAGCGCGCGCTGGACATGGTGAAACGGATCGCGCAGAAGCATCAAATCATCTACCTGGTCTGCAACAGCAGCCGAAGCTGTTGATCCGGGCAGCAAACAAAAACACGGCTTTAAGGAGGATTTACAATGAGCAGAAAAGATTTTGGCGCAAAGCCTTTGAGCCTGCCGCAGCCGGTGTGGATCATTGGAACCTATGATGAAAACGGCGTGCCGAACGCAATGAACGCGGCCTGGGGCGGAATCAGCGAGGAGAACGAGCTTTCGGTCTGCCTCTCGCCCGGACACAAGACCTGCAAGAACTTTGCCCGGACAGGCGCGTTTACGGTCAGCATGGCGGACGCCGCCCATGCGGCAGGCTGCGACTACGTTGGCATCGCCAGCGGGAACAAGGCGCCGGACAAGTTTGCAAACGCAGGCTTTACCGCAACGAAGAGCAGCCTGGTGCATGCGCCGATCATCAACGAGCTGGCAATCTGCATCGAATGCCGCGTGATCGAATTCAACGAAAAAAGCTGCATTCTGCGGGGCGAGATCGTAAACGTCAGCGTAGACGAAAGCGCCCTGACAGATGGGAAACTGGACATGGAAAAGGCTGCGCCGCTGGTATTCGATCCCTTCAACCGCGCCTACCATGTGATCGGAGAGAAGGTCGGCGACGCCTGGAAGCTTGGCGCAGCCATGCTCAAATAATTTGCAGGGGACCGAATGCCCTCCTGCTACCACAAGACAATCGGATCGGAGCTATTGAAATGAGATTACTTTTTGAATTGGACAAACAGGATTACAGTCAGTGTACGCACAGCTTCACCCGGCATTCGTCAAGAAGTATTATCATCCGCGACGGGAAGATTGCCATGATCCACAGTCTAAAATATGATTACTACAAGTTTCCCGGCGGCGGAATCGAAGCCGGAGAAACGCCGGTTGAGGCCGTTATCCGCGAGACGCGGGAAGAAGCGGGCCTGATCTTGGATCCAAATACGGTCCGGGAATATGGATACGTGCACAGAATCCAAAGAAGCGACATTGACATGACAGAATGCTTTGTTCAGGATAACTATTATTATCTGTGTGAGGCCAACGCGGAATCGCTTTCTCAAAAACTGGATGATTACGAGGCAGAGGAATCCTATACGCTGGAATACGTAGATCCAATGGCTGCGATTCAGAAAAACCGCGCTGTGGGGAAAACACCACACAATCCAATCATGTTTGAACGCGAGGCGCGTGTGCTGGAACTCTTGATTCAGGAAGGGCTGTTTCATTGACACAAGCGAACCTACTTGTAAACTGACGTAACGATACCGAGGGATGACTGAAATGAACGATAAAATTGTTTCTCTGCCCAGAGAAAAATGGAAAGGAACCGACATTCCGATCCGCTATACGACGGACGCCTATTATGATCTGGAGCTGACGGAAAGCGAAAACGCGTTCACGGCCAAACTGGTCAAAAAGAAATTTGATGCGCCGGTCACGCACACGCCCGAGGAATACGATTTCCCGGACAGGCTCTACCAGGATCACTGGGAGAAGGCTGAGGCCTACGGCGTGGTCGGAGAAGACGGAACGCTGCTGGCCTGCATCGAGCTCTGCCCCGAGGAATGGAGCAACCGCCTGATCGTCACCGAGCTGTGGGTCGCGGATCCGCTTCACAGAATGGGAATCGGCACCCGCCTGATGAACCTCGCAAAAGAAAAAGCAAAGGAGCAGGGACGGCGGGCAATCATCCTGGAAACCCAATCCTGCAACGTCCGGGCCATCGCGTTTTATCGAAGCCAGGGCTTCCGGCTGATCGGCTTCGATACCTGCTGCTACGCGAACAACGACGTTGACAGGCATGAAGTCCGCTTCAATTTCGGCTTTTTCCTGAACGGGAAAGCGTAAAACACAAATCTGAACACAGCATGAGGAGAATGCAGCGCATGAAAGAGGAATGTCTGATTTGCGGCGCGCCGTTGGAGTATCTGGAAACAGAAGAACCGATGGAGTGCGCGATTTGCCACAAAAAAGAGAACAGCAAGACCCGCTGTGTGCAGGGTCATTACGTCTGCAACGACTGCCACACCGCAGGACTGGATTCCATTGTGGGTCTGTGCCTGCACGAGACTTCCAAAAACCCTGTGGAGATTCTCGAAAAGATGATGGCCATGCCCTTTTGCCACATGCACGGGCCGGAGCATCATGTCATGGTCGGCGCAGCGCTGTTGACGGCCTACAAAAACGCGGGCGGCGCGTTGGATCTGCCGAAGGCTTTGGCGGAGATGCTGAGCCGCGGGAAAAAGGTCCCCGGCGGCGCATGCGGCTTCTGGGGCGCCTGCGGGGCCGGAATCAGCTCCGGGATGTTCGTTTCCATTATCTCCGGCTCGACGCCGCTGAGCGTGGAGCCTTTTGCCTTGTCCCATAAAATGACGGCGCAATCCCTCGCGGCAATCGGCGAGATCGGCGGGCCGCGCTGCTGCAAGCGGGATTCCTTCCTCTCCATGCTTTGTGCCATTGAATTTGTTAGGGAAGAATTTGGCGTAGAAATGGAGCGACCGGAAATCGTCTGCACCCATTTCAGGAAGAACAACCAGTGCATCGGAAAGCGCTGTCCCTTCTCTCCAATCAATCACACAGAGCCTGCCGACGCCATCTGAATCGGCGCGGCAGCAAGCTTTCGCCTCGGAGGAAATAGAATGATTGTGCTGACGAAAGCGCAGGCGCGGACCTTTCTTCTTGCAAAACAGGGCTTGCTCGGAAACTATCGTTTTTCCGGCAAGGAAGGCGCGTATACCTACGTGCGGCAGGCGGGTTGTATTCAGTACGACCCGGTAGACGTCTGCGGAAAGAACGCGGAACTCACCTTGCAATCGCGCGTGAAAGGTTTCCGAAAGCCTATGCTGGCGGAGCTTTTGTATCGGGATCGGCTTCTGGTGGACTACGCCGACAAGGAGCTCTCGATTTGGCCGACAGAGGACTGGCCGTATTTTTCCCCTTATCGGGAACGCAGCCGGCAACTCGGCGCAAGCTTTCCCGGGCTTTCGGCGTTGGAGCGGGAGGCCCTGGCTTATATTCGGGCAAACGGCCCCGTTTCCAGCGATACGATCCCGATAGACGGTGAGATTTTCTGGCACTCCTCGATGCACTGGAGCGGTAATTGGCACAAAAAGTCAAAGGCCGCCCGCTCCGTTCTGGAGCAGTTGTACACCGACGGCGCCCTCGTGATCCACCACAAAAACGGCACCCGGAAGTTCTACGATCTGGCGGAGCGCCATTTGGAGCCGTCGCTGCTGAAAGCAGCCTGCCCCTGCGCGGACGACGATGCGCTTCTGTGCTGGCGCGTTTTGCGGCGGATCGGCGCAGTCGGACTGCTCTGGGATAAGAGTTCGCCTGCCTTTCTGGGTATCGAACTAAACGCAGAGCGGCGCAAATCCGCCTTTTCTGAATTGGAATCCCGCGGCGCGATCCTGCCGGCGCGGGTTGAAGAGATCAAAACACCGTTTTATTTCCGCGCAGAGGATGCCTCCCTGATGCAGACAGTTCTCACGGAGACGGTGGATCAAAAAGCGCGCATGGAGTTCCTTGCTCCGCTTGACCCACTGCTTTGGGACAAGGCGCTGGTTGCCGCACTTTGGGATTTCCGCTATGCCTGGGAAATTTACACCCCCGCCGACAAACGGCAGTACGGTTACTACACCCTGCCGATCCTCTGGGGCAGCGGCTTCATCGGTCGGATCGAAGCTGCAGCGGATCCGAAAGGCGGAATACTCCTTGTAAAAAACGTCTGGCTTGAGCCCGGCGTCCACCAGACCCAAAAGCTGCGGCAAGCCCTTGCACAAACGCTCCGCCGCTTTGCCGCATTCAACGATTGTTCGACCGTGGCGCTTTGCGAGCTGCCGGGCGGAAACGCCTTGCCGTGAAGAAGAAAGAATAATCAAACCGCAAAGGAACTGAAAAAGAATGCGAGAGGAAAAGAACATGAGCAAAGTGAAGCTGACGATTACGGAAAGTGACTGCCGGAGCGGGTATCATAAGGCTGGGGACAGCTTTCTCGTGGAGGACCTCTGCCCGCCTCTGTGCCATGAGCTGTGGAACAGGATCTATCCTTACGTCTTCGCCCTGCAAAACGGCGCGGATCTGGATTGCGGCGCTTCCCGCAGCCGCTCCTTTGACGCGCGGTGTCCCGACGGCGGCAGGGTGTGCGTTCACGGGGAATTGGAAGATGCGTAAGCGATGACAGAAAGATCCCTATGCGAACGGATGATTCACGAACACGACGGAGGACGCAGACACAATGCATTTTGTAGAGGCAAAAGGAATTCTGACCGGCAGCGGCGGACGTTACGGGATGAATATCTACCGCGGCTGCACGCACGGCTGCATTTACTGTGACAGCAGAAGCCGATGCTACGGGTTTACGCATCCGTTTGAGGATATTGAGGTAAAGCAGAATGCGCCGGCGCTTTTGGAGCAGGCGCTCAAAGCCAAGCGGCGTCCGTGTATGATCGGAACAGGCGCGATGTCCGATCCGTATCAGCCCTGTGAAAAACAACTGCGTCTGATGAGAAAGTGCCTGGAAATCATATTGAAGTATGGCTTCGGCGCGGCAATCCAGACAAAATCCGACCTCATCCTTCGGGACATCGACCTGCTGGAGCAAATCCATGCTTCCGCCAAATGTGTGGTACAGATGACGCTGACGACTGCCGACGAGCAGCTCTGCCGGATCGTAGAGCCAAACGTCTGCACGACAAAGCGCAGGCTGGAGGTGCTGGAAGCGCTGCAAAAGCGGGGCATTCCGACCGTTGTCTGGATGACGCCGATCCTGCCCGAGCTGAATGATACAGAGGAGAATATTACCGCCATCCTGAATGAATGCGTCCGGGTCGGCGTCAAGGGTGTGATCGATTTTGGGATGGGGCTGACGCTCCGGGAGGGCGATCGGGAATACTATTATGCAGCGCTGGATCGGCACTTTCCGGGATTGAAGGAACGGTACATCCGGCGTTACGGCGAAGCGTACGAGCTGCCGAGTCCCAATGCGAAAAAGCTGCGGGAAGTATTCTGCCGAATCTGCAGCGAAAACGGGCTTCTGTCAAGTACGGAGGAATGCTTTGCCTTCATTTCTCAACTGCCGGAAAAGTATCCGCAGATGCGTCTGTTCGAATAAGCGGGCGTTCTTGAAGCAACGAAACAGAACCGGATTGCGCAAAAAATGTGAATGGGGATCAAAAGGAGGAAAGCACGGTGAAATTAAAAAAAGGAAGCGGCTGGAATGCCTTTTTTGACGAAGAAAACGAGCGGTATTTCGGAGAATACGGCGGAACCATGGCCTATCATCTGTTCGAGCTGACAAAGGAACAGTATGATCTGCTCGACAGCGAAATGAACGAAGGCGACGCGTCTAAAATCATGTACGAGGGGCGGCATCTGTATATGTCGGTCGACGACCGGTGCGGCCCGCCTTATACCATCGTGTTTGATGACGAGTACGAAAAGCTCTGCCCATGGGCAAAGGTGATGGCAGGCGGCAAGGTTTGGCCGGACGAGTTGACCGACGCGGCCGTGGAGCTGTTCGAGTCCGAAAAGAACAACCGCGAGCAGCGCAGAAAAAAGCGGGAAAAACGGGAAAAGGAAGCGGAACCCTGTTAACAAAGAGAGCTTTTCTATGAGGCGCCTGATAAGCATGAAAAAACTATACGAAAAAAGCGAGATCACGTTTGCCATCTTTTGGATCGTGCTCTATACCGTTTCCATGGGGAGCCTGCGCAATCTCGGCGATGACAGCCCGCATCGGATGATCGGGCTGATCGTAATCTCCGCCTGGATGCTTCTGTTTGTTTGGAGAAACGGACTGCTGGAGAAATACGGCTTATCCGGATGGGCAAGGAACAACCGGGCTATGCTGTGGTTCCTTCCGCTGTGGATCATTACGACCGTCAACCTCTGGGGCGGCGTCACGCCGCAGTATCCCATGCCGGGGGAGCTGTTTGTTGTTGTGTCGATGGCATTTGTCGGCTTCGCAGAGGAGATGCTGTTCCGCGGCTTCTTGTTCAAGGCCATGCTGAAGGAAGGCAGCGTTAAGACGGCCGTGATCGTCTCCTCTGTCAGCTTTGGCCTGGGACACATCTTGAATCTGTTTACCGGACACGAGTTGGCGGAAACCCTCATGCAGGTCGTCTTCGCCGTCTCCTACGGCTTCATGGTTACGATGGCGTTTTATAAAAGCAACAGCCTGCTCCCCTGCATTCTGTCGCACAGTCTGTTTGATATGTTCGCTGATTTTTCCAATTTGGACCGCTCTCCTGCGTTGAATTGGATCTGCCACGGCGTCATCATTCTCGTGTCGATCTTATATTGTCTGTATCTGATCAAGCGGGTGGAAACGCCGTCGATCAACCAAATCGACGCGGAGAATATGCATCGGTAGATTGCAAAAACGGGAAAAACCGCTTCCAATTGACGCGCTTTCTCCCGGCACATCAAGACGAGGGAAGGTTATGAATCAGGATTATTTGGACTGCATCTGTGTTGAAAACATGCGCGAGAGCGACCGGCTGACCATTGCGCGCTTTTGCTCCGGGCGGACGCTGATGTACCGGGCGGCGCTCGGCGTCTTCCGCGCCGTAACATGGGACGGACGAACTGCGATCGCAGTCGGCGGCGGCAACAACGGCGGCGACGGCTACGCGCTGGCCTGCATTCTGGCCCGGAACGGACATCCGTGCAGGATCGTGAAGCTCAGCGAAAAGCTGACGGAGGAAAGCGCATACTATGCAAAGCAGGCGGCAGAGCTCGGCGTTCCCATGGAACCCTACGCCCCCGGCGTGTTTGCGGCCTTTGATACCGTTGTGGATTGCCTGCTGGGGACAGGCTTTCAGGGCAGCCTGCGGGAACCCTGGCGCAGCGCCGTGCAGGAAATCAACGCCTCCGGCGCGCGGGTGATCAGCGTCGACATCAACAGCGGCATGAACGGCGATACCGGCGAGGCCGAGACCGCCGTCTGCTCCGATCTGACTGTAACCGTCGGCTTTGTCAAGCGGGGCCTTGTGACGGAAAACGCCGGGCGCTATATGAAGCGTCTTGTCGTGGCGGACATCGGAATCGTTCTGGCAAGGCAGGAGGACAAACTCTGCGTCTCCGGGGAAACCGAGCCGCTCGCCGGCATGCTTGCCTGCCCGCCCTGGCTCCAACGGGAACCCATCGACGTCCGCTCCGCAAGCGAACGCGAGTATGATTAGATTGGTGAGATGATATGTTATATTTGATGCGACACGGAAAAACCGACTGGAACGAACTTCACAAGCTCCAGGGACGGACGGATATTCCATTGAACGAAGACGGTCGGCGCATGGCCCAAGCAGCGCACGATGCATATAGGGATACGCATTTGGATCTGTGCTTTTCGTCGCCGCTGAAGCGGGCAACGGAAACGGCTGAAATACTTTTGCGGGGAAGAGACGTTCCCATAAAGACAGACGACAGACTTGTGGAGATGTCTTTTGGCGTGTATGAAGGGCTGGCGAATTCTTTTCAGATTCCCGACTGTCCGATCAACATTCTGTTTCAAGATCCCTCCGCCTATACGGAATCGATCGGCGGCGCTGAGACGTTCGGAGAATTACTGGCCCGCGCAGACAGCTTCCTGACTGAGATGGTTTTGCCCGAGGTGCACAAAGGGAAAGATATCCTGATCGTGGGCCACGGGGCATTGAATTCCGCGATTATTTGTTGCCTGAAGCAACTCCCAATCTCGGCGTTCTGGAGCAACGGTCTGGAACAGTGTAAGCTGTTGCGCTTGCTGTAAGATGGATAGGGGACGGTTCCTTGTCTTGCTCGACAAGGAACCGTCCCCAATGCATTGGAGCGGCAAATTATGCTCCTTCTGTTTCATCTATAACTCATTCATAATTCAATTCGTGTTAATTGCAATTTGAGGACCTCAAAGACACAATTACATGGTGCGCTGTACGTACCGGGCAATAGTGACTAGTGACTAGTGACTGGTGACTGGTGACTAGTGACTAGTCGCTGGTGCTTTCTTCGACGTAGATGTATTTCCACAAAATAAGTCATCACTTTGCGACTAACGCCATTCAATTATTATGCACGCTGCATTTTGCATGTTGAATTCCCCGCCCCAGCCTCAGCGGACGTCGTAATAGAACAGGTCCGCGGCGTCCCGGTCCCTGCCGGTGAAGATTCGCTTGGTCAGCTTGCGGTTCTTGATCAGATACCAGTCCCCGAAGGTGTCAAACTTGCGGGCGGAGGTCACCAGGGGCTTCCGTTTCAGGGTTCCGTACTTCTGCTTGCGCTGTTTTCCCAGCTTTTGCAGGCGGACGGCAAAATCCATATCCTCCAGGCTGATGAGGCTCTCGTCAAAACCGCCGATGGCGTCAAAGTCCTCCTTGCGGCACCAAAACATGGCCCCGCTGAGGAGACCGCCGTTTTTCATCATCACCGGCAGCAGCTTGAGCACCACGTACAGGGAGGAGCAGGCGATGCCAAAGGACATCCTGTCGAACTTGACATTGGAACCGCCCCCCACAAATTTTCCGCTTTCCAGCTTTTCTTTGATCTCCGTCAGAGCTTCCTTCCCCATCACGCTGTCAGCGTCCACGGTCACAACGATCTCCCCGACCGCGGCCCGGACCCCGGTATTTCGGATGGCAGCGATGCACTTGTCGTCGTTGACCAGCACCCTGGCCCCAAGGCTCTCCGCAATTTCCCGGGTCTTGTCTGTGCAGCGGTTTGCCACAACAATGGTTTCCACCGCATCCGGAGCCACGGCCCGAGCGGCAATGCCGATCCCCCGCAGACACTTGCCGATGTATTGCGCCTCGTTGTGAGCGGGAATAATCACAGAAAATTTCGTTTTACCCATTGGGAGCTCCTCCTGTCTCTCTGTTTATCGTTCACGCCAGGCCGGAAAGTCGGGATACACGCAACGTTTTTTGTATCATTATACAGAATCTGGGCAAAAATAGCAACCGTATGAGAGAGATTTTCGTATGTGTCGCTTTTTGCCCCTTTACTGTATGATTGCCATCAGTATGCGCAGCCAGATCTGTCCGAAGCTCAGCCGCGGGACGGCCTCCGAGGCCGTCAGGGGGAGCTCGGCAAGCACTTCCTTTCCGGCCAGGACCCGGAGAGTTCCCAGTACTTGCCCCTGCTCCACCGGGGCTTCACAGTTCTCTGCGAGTTCGATTTCCCGCGTCACGGACGCCGCCTTTGCTTTCTCCAACAGGATCGGCCCGCAGCCTGCCGGAAGCGGGGTGACCGTCTCCTGCGTGCCCAGGATCACCGGGATCGGCGTGGGCGTAAAGCCCTCCATCGGGTCCACCAGGGTGTAGTTGGCAAAGCCCCAGTTCAGCAGGGCCTTGGCGTCCTCAAAGCGATGGGTGGAGGAGTCGGCGCCCAGAATCACCGCAATCAGCTCGATCCCGTTGCGTTTGGCGGAGGCGGAGAGGCAGTGCCCGGCCCGCGAGGTGTAGCCGGTTTTGAGACCGGTGGTTCCCTCGTAGAAGCGTACCAGCTTGTTGGTGTTGGACAGGCCGAACGCGCCGTTCCGCACCGTGTCCATCCAGATCGTGGTGTAGCGGCGGATCGCGTCGTGCCGCAGCAGCTCGCGGGACATGATCGCAATATCCCGTGCCGTGGTCAGGTGTTCGTTTGCGTCCGGCCCGTCGTCCAGCCCGGTGCAGTTGACGAAGTGAGTGTTTGTCATCCCAAGCTCGGCTGCCCGGGCGTTCATGTTTGCCACGAAGGCAGTTTCGCTGCCTGCAACGTGTTCAGCCAGCGCCGTAGCGCAGTCGTTTGCCGAGCTGACGACTACGGATTTGAGCATCTCGTCCATGGAGAGCCGCTCGCCCTCCTCCAGATAAATCTGGCTGCCGCCCTTTCCCGCCGCAGCGGAGGAGGCCGTCACCTCGTCGTTCCAGCCGATCTGCCCGGCATCCAGGGCTTCCATCACCAGCAGCAGGGTCATGACCTTGGTGACGCTGGCAGGTTCGCGCCGATCGTCGGCGTTTTTCTCAAACAGGACCGTCCCTGTGGCTGCGTCGATCAAAATGGCCGATGGCGCCCGGAGCTCCACCGGCGCCTCTGCCGCAGCTTCCGTCGCGGCTTCTCCCGAATGATTGGCCGTGTCCGCCGTCGGCGCCTCCGCGCCTGCTCCCGGCGCGAGAGCGAGGAGCATTGCAACAAGAATGATCAGACAGAGTGTTTTTCGCATTTCCGTCCCTCCCAAGTTCGTTTGTCACAGAATATTCGCTGCATTCAAAAATATGACGCCGCTTTGTTGACAAGCAGAGAACGGCTTGTTATAATGTCCAGTGCGAAGTCGGGCGTGCCCAGCACTTAATCAGGAAGCAGGTCAAATCCCTGCGCCAGACCGTGGCCGTAGATGGCAAACCCCGACCGGGCTTACCGCTTGCCGCAAAGCGGGAACCGACCATTGGGAAATGATAGAACAACCTGTAGACGTCCCCCGTAGGGGCGGCCACTGGCCGTCCGCGACACGCACCGGTCTGTTCAATCTCCCGAGAAGGTCGCCCGGTCCGCCATGAGCCGGAAGACTGACCCAACGCAATGCCGCCGCCGCGAGCTCCGGGGCGGTCCACATTTTGGAACCGCAGGGAGGGCGTATGCGCCTCCCCAAGGACGGCAAAGCCTTTGCGAAAACAAATAATACGAAAAGGAGAAAACGCACATGAAACACATCCGTAAATCCCTTGTGTGCCTGCTCCTGGTCCTGCTGCTTGCGGCGGCGGCGCTGACCGGATGCGCACAAAACCAGACGACCACCGAGGCCCCCAAGACCCAGACCCAAGCCCCCGAGACGACCGCTGCGCCTGCGAAGACGGACAGACAGGAGCTGGGCGAAGGCAGCAAGCTCTTCTACTTTGACGTGACCTTCTCCAACGGCGAGACCTCCTCCTACGCCATCCACACCGACGCGGACACCGTGGGCGCGGCCCTGGTCGACCTGAACCTGATCGCCGGCGACGAGAGCGAGTACGGCCTCTACGTCAAGACCGTCGGCGAGGAGACCCTGGATTACGATGCCAACGGTATGTACTGGGGCTTCTATGAGAACGGCGAGTTCGCCATGACCGGCGTGGACAGCACCGCCATCACCGACGGCGCGACCTACTCCTTCGTCGCCACCAAGGGCTGATGTGGAAAAAGCCCGGGCTGGATCTGCAGCATCTGATCGTTTTTTCCATGCTTGCGGCAATCCAGTTCGCTTCGAAGCAGCTTTTGGAGTTCCTGCCCAACGTGGAGCTGGTCAGCACCCTCACCATGGTCTACACCCTGGTCTACCGGAAATGGGCGCTGATCCCGGTGTTCCTGTTTATCGGAATGGAGGGGATTCTCTGGGGCTTCGGCACCTGGTGGATTCCGTACCTCTATCTCTGGCCCGTTCTCTGGGGGATCACCATGCTGCTGCCCAAGGAGCTGCCGCCCAAGTGGGGCGTGCCGGTGTATGCCGGTGCCTGCGGGCTCTTCGGCCTGGCCTACGGAACGCTGTACGCGCCGTTTCAGTGCTACGCGTTTTTGCACGGCGACTGGAGTCGGACGCTGACCTGGATCGCCGTGGGCTTTCCCTGGGATGTGATCCACGCTCTGGGCAATCTGGCCCTGGGAACGCTGATCGTTCCGCTGACCATGCTCCTGCGCAGCCTGGATACCCACATTCAGCAGCTATAACGAAACAGTCCGTGGCGTGCCACGGACTGTTTTTTTCAAATTGTCTTGACTTTTTTGAAAAAGATAGTAAAATAACAAATGTTATTTAATGGGAAAGGAGGGAAAGCCATGCCGGCACCCGTGCGGATTACAGAGGAAGCGATCCGGACCGCAGCCCTGCGGCTGGTTCGGGCGCAGGGACCGCAGGCGTTGAACGCCCGTGCGCTTGCTGCCGCGCTGGGCTGTTCCACCCAGCCGATCTTCAAAAACTTCCCCTCTATGGACGCGCTGCGGCGGGCGGTGCTGGAGGAGGCTCTTGCGGTCTATCATCGCTTCGTGGAGGCATCCGTGGCCGCTTCTTCTCATCCGGCCTATAAGGCCCGGGGCCTGGCCTATATTGCCTTTGCCCGGACTGAGCCGACCCTGTTCCGTCTGCTCTTTATGCGCAGCCGGGCGGGGGAAACCGACAGCCCGGAGAATCCGGATTGGAACAAGGACACCGCCAGAGCCGGCGCGAGTACCGGCCTTACCGGCCCGGAGGCTGAGCTTTTTCACCTGGAAATGTGGGTCATGGTCCACGGAATTGCCGTGATGCTGGCCACGGGCTATCTTGATCTGGACGAGGACACGGTCAGCCGGATGCTGACCGACGCCTATCGCGGTATCAAAAACAAATGGGAGGCTGCAACATGAATGCCATCGAAACCAAAGGATTGACCAAGCGCTACGGGGATCTGACTGCGGTAAACGGCCTGGATCTGACCGTCCGGCAGGGAGAGCTGTTTGCCCTGCTTGGCGTCAACGGTGCGGGAAAGACCACAACGATCAAAATGCTCTCCTGTCTGACCCGTCCAACCGACGGCGACGCCCTGCTTCTGGGCAAGAGCGTGAACCGGGAGCCGGAGGAAGTGAAGATGCTGCTTGCTGTTTCTCCGCAAGAGACTGCTGTCGCCCCGAAGCTCAGCGTGGCGGAGAATCTCGAATTGATGGCCGGAATTTCCGGCGCGAATAAGGCGGAGACAAAGCGGCGCTTGGACGCCCTCTCCGCACAGTTCGGGCTGGCGGAGGTCCTGAAACGCCCCGCGGGGAAGCTCTCCGGCGGCTGGCAGCGCAGACTGAGCATTGCCATGGCCCTGATTCTGGAGCCGAAGATCCTCTTCCTGGATGAGCCGACCCTCGGCCTGGACGTGTTGGCCAGGTCCGCGCTCTGGGACGTGATCCGAAGCCTCAAAGGGAATATGACGATCATCCTCACCACGCACTATATGGAGGAGGCCGAGGCGCTCTCCGACCGGATCGGCGTCATGGGCGCCGGACATCTCCTGCGCGTGGGCACCGCCGACGAGCTTAAGGCTGCTACCGGCGCAGAGACGCTGGAAAACGCCTTTATCGCGCTGGCAAAGGAGGCGACGAAATGAAACACGCATTGCTGCTTGCAAAACGGAACGCAAAGGAGATCCTGCGCGATCCGCTGAATCTCTGCTTTGGCCTCGGCTTCCCGCTGGTGCTGCTGGGGCTGTTGACGGCCATCCAGGCAAACGTCCCCAAGGAGCTTTTCCCCTTGGATCAGCTTACCCCCGGCATTGCAGTCTTCGGTCTGGCCTTTATGAGCCTGTTTTCCGCCACGCTGATCTCGCGGGATCGGACTTCTGCGCTGCTCCTCCGCCTCTATACGACGCCCCTGCGCCCCCTGGATTATATTATAGGCTACATGCTGCCCATGGTGCCGATTGCCCTGGCCCAGTCTGCGATTACCCTGCTCTTCGGCCTGATCCTGGGCCTGGCCTGGACGCCGAATCTTCTGCTCTGCCTGCTGGTCACCGTCCCCGTCGGCTGGATCTTTATCGGGATCGGTCTGCTCTGCGGCAGCCTGCTGACCGACAAGCAGGTGGGCGGCATCTGCGGTGCGCTTTTGACGAACCTCACCGGCTGGTTTGCCGGAATCTGGTTCGACGTGGAGCTGGTGGGCGGCTTCTTCAAGACCGTCTCCAATATCCTGCCCTTCTACCACGGCACGGAGCTCGCCCGGGCTGCCTACGCCGGCACGCTTGGCTCCGCGCTGTCCCATCTCTGGGTTGTCCTGGCCTGGGCGGCCGCCATGCTTGCGCTCGCGGTTTGGGCGTTCCTGCACCAGATGAAGAAAAATTGATGCTTGCTCCGGTTCCATTTGTTTTTTGTCCCGGTTCCCGTTGCGGAACCGGGACAAAAATTTTTTTATTATCCCTCTTGACAAATGAAGAAAATTGTATTATAACAATAACACAGTAAAACAATAATACAGCAACACAAGCATACAATTCAGAAAGGGAGGCGATGCCATGCGGTGGGAATTTCACAACGAATCCCCGATCTACGCCCAGGTTATGGAACGCGTGGAGCGGATGATCGTATCCGGCGCGCTCTCGCCGGGCGAGCGGCTGCCCTCGGTGCGGGTCTTTGCCCAGGAGGCGGGGGTCAACCCCAACACGATGCAAAAAGCTTTGACGGAGTTGGAACGCGGCGGGCTGATCTACAGCCAGCGCACGTCCGGCCATTTCGTAACGGAGGATCAAGCTGTGATTATCAAAGCACGCGAGGAGCTGGCAAAGCTCCAGACGGAACGCTTCCTGCAAAGCATGCAGGAGCTCGGATTTACTGCGGCACAGGCCGCTGCGCTGCTTCAGCAGAGGCTGGAGCAAACTAAGGAGGAATGATTCTTTATGCCGATTTTCACTTGTGAAAACCTGACCAAGCGCTACGGGCCGGTCCTGGCCCTGGACCACGTCAATCTGAACATCGAGCCGGGCCGGATCGTCGGCCTGCTGGGTCCCAACGGCAGCGGCAAGTCCACCATGATCAAGCTGGCCAACGGTCTGCTGACCCCGAGCGAGGGGCGGATCCTGATCGACGGCAAGGCCCCCGGCGTCGAGACGAAGTCGATTGTCTCCTACCTGCCGGAGCGAACCTATCTGGCTGACTGGATGAGCGTCAAGCAGCTTTTGAAGTTCTTTCAGGATATGTATGAGGACTTTGATCGGGATCGGGCCCTCGCAATGCTCAACCATCTGAACATTGCTGAGACGCAGCGGATCAAGCAGATGTCCAAGGGCACCCGCGAAAAGGTGCAGCTCATTCTGGTGATGAGCCGCCGCGCCAAGCTCTACCTGCTGGACGAGCCGATCGGCGGCGTGGACCCTGCCGCCCGGGATTACATTCTCAACACCATTATCGGCAACTATGAGCCGAACGCCGCTGTGATTATCTCCACTCACCTGATCGCAGACGTGGAGCAAATGCTGGACGAGGTCATTTTCATCAACGGCGGCCACATCATCCGTCATACGCCCGTGGACGAGATCCGCGAGCAAATGGGTATGTCGGTGGACGCACTGTTCAGGGAGGAATTCAAATGTTTCTGAAATTGGTAAAGCACGAATCTCACGCTGCGGCGCGGGCGATGCTGCCCCTGCTGGGCGGCCTGCTGGCGATGGCGCTTCTGGCACGCCTCTCCATCTGGATGATGGAGACTGTGGATTCTTCTGTTACGAATATTATCGGCGTTTTTCTGATTGGGATCTTTTACCTGGGCTGCGGTGCGATGGTCGTTACGACGATGATCCTGATGATGGTTCGTTTCTCGAAATCTGTCCACGGCGACGAGGGTTATCTGACCCATACCCTGCCGGTCGGCGTGCACAGCATTCTGCTCAGCCGCCTGCTGGTTTGCTTCCTGGCTGTTGTGATTTCCTTCGCTGCGGTCTACGTCGGCATCCAGATCGCCACGCTCGGCGTGGACTCTGTTGAGTCGCTCGGCATTAGCATCAAGGCTGCGCTCCGCTCTGCCGGTGTGGAAACGAGCTCGATGCTGCTCAAAATCTTCTGCATCGCCGGCATGTCGATCCTTGCGACGATCCTGATGATCTATGCGGCCATTTCGATCGGTCACAGCTTTGCCACCGGCAAGACCGGAAAGAGCGTCCTGTTCTTCTTCGTGCTCTACTTTGCGCAGCAGATCATTACATCCATCGTGATGGTTGCTGTTCTTACCGCCGAGTTTGCGACCACGGGTTCTGCGGAGGGCCTCGTGACCACTTCTTCCAACAGCCTGAGCTCGACCATGTTCTGGTTCTCGATCGGGCAGGCCGCCATCTTCGGCGCGGTCTACTACTTCCTGACCTGGTACATGACGAAAAAGCGCCTGAATCTGGCGTGACTGAGACCGGGCATCAGGCAATAGGCAATAGGAGACACGGGGGTGCAGGGAACAGGGTTCGGTAGCGGCGCACAGTGTGCGCCATGGAATGCATTCTCTCGCCTGTCATTCTGAGCGAAGCGAAGAATCCGTGGACCAGTAACCAGGAACCAGTCACCAGTCACCAGGGGACGCGAGGGTAGGCAATTGTTGAATAGGCAATAGGCAATAGGAGACGCGGAATGTAGGGGCGGCCACTGGCCGCCCGCAACCCGCACTGCCTCCCCGCCTGTCATTCTGAGCGAAGCGAAGAATCCGTTCCCCCGTCCCCTTGCCTTCCCCCTCGGGGGACTGTTGTGGGTTTTATCGCCAGTGCGGCAGCTATGCTGGCGCAACTGGCATCCTTCCGCGCTGGTGCCCCAGTGCGCACACTGGGGCGGATGAGGGGCGGTGCGGTTTCGCACTGCGTCCCGTGGCGCACGACGTGCGCCGCTACAGGGTGCGGTGCGTATGGGGCGGGACGGAGGACAGGGTTCAGTAGCGTGCGCACAGGACGGCCTTTGATTTGAAACGATCAAAGGCCGTCCTGTGTTAATTTCGATTGCTTGTGGGATCGTACATACAATGACGATCTGCCATTGCACATGTTTTTATCGCTTCCAGAACCGTTTCAATCGTTCCAGCGCGTCCTCTACGGTCGAGCGCGGGCAGGCCACGTTCATGCGGAAGAAGCCCTCGCCGGCCTTGCCGTAGGCCGTGCCGGGCGTGACCCAGAGGCCGGTCTCGGCGCGGAGGCGCTCGGTGAAGGTCTGCACGTCGTCCGTCACGGCGGACACGTCCACCCAGAGCAGATAGGTCGCGTCGCTGACGCTGACTTTGATCCCGGGCAGCTCCCGCTCCGCGAAGTCCCTGACCAGCCGCTTGTTGGCCCAGATGTATTCCCGGGCAGCGTCCAGCCAGTCCCCGCCTTTGCGGAAGGCTGCGATTGCAGCGGGCGCGGCAAAGGTATTCGGCTCGGCCACCTCGTCGGTGTTGAGCGCCCGCCAGGCCTTGTGGCGCAGCACCGGGTCGGCCGCGTAGACGGCGGAGGAGTGCATGCCCGCCAGATTGAAGGTCTTGGTCGGCGCGATGCAGGTAATGGAGATGGCCCGGCAATTCTCGTCCACGGCGGCGAAGGGCAGATAGCCCAGGTCGGGGGCCGTGAGGTCGCAGTGGATCTCGTCGGAGATCACGGTGACGTGGTGCCTGCGGCACAGAGCGCCGATATTCGCCAGCTCCTCGCGGGTCCAGATCCGTCCCACGGGATTGTGCGGGTTGCAGAGGATCATCAGGCTCGTCTGTGGGTCCGCCAGCTTGGCTTCCAGATCGGCGAAGTCGATGGCCCAGTCTACTCCGTCGTAGCGCAGCGGGCTTTCCAGCACCCGGGCGCCGTTGTTGACGATGGAGTTGAAGAAGATGTTGTACACCGGGGTCTGGATCAGCACATTTTCGTTGGGCGTGGTCAGCTTGCGCACCAGCGAGGAGATGGAGGCCACCACGCCGGTGGAGAAGATCAGATTTTCTTTCTCCATCGTCAGTCCGTGCCGCTCGCGCCACCAGTCGATGTAGGCCGCGTACCAGTCCTCACCCATGTCGTCATAGCCGAAAATGCCGTGGTCCAGCCGCTTTTGCAGGGCGGCCCGGATGGGCGGCGCGGCCTCAAAATCCATATCCGCGATCCACATGGGCAGCTCGTTGGGCTTGCAGTCCCACTTGTAGCAGAGCGAGCCCCGGCGGCTGGGCGGAGAATCAAAATTGTAAGAATTCATTAGCGCCTCCTGCTTCAGTTGAAAGTTGAAGGTTGAAAGCTGAAAATGAATGTGTTTTGCAAATTGTAATTTGCAAAACTCCGAAACTTTCAATTTTCAACTTTCCATTATCAATTTCATTCTCTCCGCCATTCCGGGTGCTCGAAGGTCTCGTCCACGTCCTTGCAGACGATCCTCGTCTTGCCGGGGTCGATGAAGTCCTTTTCCAGGATCAGCTCGCCGATGGCGGGGGCGGAGATCGTGCCGGAGCTCGGGTTGAGCACGCTGTCGATCTTGGAAGTGATTTCGGCCTCCACGCTGGAATACTCAAAGGCCAGCGTGGTGTTGATCAGCTTGCAGTTGACCATTTTCAGGTTCTCAATGTAGCACATGCCCTGCAGACTCTCAATGGTGCAGTTCACCAGGGTCAGATTTTTCGCGTTCCAGCCCAGGTACTCGCCGGAGATGAAGGAATCGTAGACCGTGACGTTCTCGGTGTTCCAGAAGGCGTCCTTGGTCAGCATCCGGGAATTGCGGATCACCATGTTCTTGGCCCCGTCGAAGGAGTAGTTGCCGTCCAGGGTCAGGCCGTCGATCTCGAGGTTTTCGCTGTTCATGCAAAAGTAGGGAGCTCCTGCGGCGCTGACGTTCTTCAGCTTCACGTTCTTGCAGGACCAGATCGTCTCGGTGGGGTTCGTAAAGACCACGTCCTCCAGCGTCAGACCGTTGCAGCGGCGGAAGTTCTTGGGGGCCTGGATCACGGCGTTTTTGACGCGGATATTGTCGGTGTACCAGACGCCGGCCCGGGCCATCTCAAACCAGGTGCAGCCCTCCACGTCCACGTTCTTGCAGTACCACAGCGGGTACTTCCAGCGGAAGAGGTCGCCTCGCAGCTCCAGATCGTGACATTCCTTCAAGGGTGATTCGCCCGCGTCAAAGACGGAGTCCACCACCCGCAGATCGTGCTCGCCGAACAGGGAACGCTCGCCGGTGAAAAAGCCTTGTTTCAGTTCCTTCATATCTCTTTCCTCCTGGTATTTGTCGGTCGGCGATCGATCAATCGTCGTCGTTTTCTTCCTTGGGTTCAAACTTCTCCGCGATCTGTGCCAGGTAGTCCCGGATCGGCAGATTCTGCGGGCATACGCCCTCGCAGGCGCCGCAGCCCAGACAGTCAGAGGCCTTGCCGTGCCCCACGGTCAGCACTGTGCGGTAGTAGCGATCCTGGTTCCAGTCGTGCTTTTCCGCGCGGAAATCGAGGCTGTGGAACATGTCCGGGATCAAAATGCCCATGGGGCAGCCGTCCACGCAGTAGCGGCAGCCGGTGCAGCCGATGAGTTTCAGGCTGCGCAGGTGATTGCGGATCTTGTCCACGGCGGCGGTCTCGGCCTCGTTCAGCGGCTGGGGCTCCACCATGAAGCTGAGGTTTTCCTGCATCTGCTCGATGCTGCTCATGCCCGAGAGGACCATGCAGACCTGCTCCGGATTTGCGGCGTAGCGCAGCGCCAGCTCCGCGGGAGATTTGCCGACCTCGCGGCAGAAGCCCAGGCATTCGTCAGGCAGATTGATCAGCGTGCCGCCCTTGATGGGTTCCATGATGATGACGGGCTTGCCGTGCTTCACGCAGGTCTCATAGACCCGGCGGGAGTCCACGGCCACGTCACCGTCGTCCAGATAGTTGAACTGGATCTGAACGACCTCGATCTGCGGGTAAGTATTCAGGATCTCGTCCAGCACCTCCGCTGTGTCGTGGAAAGAGAGGCCGACGTGGCGGATCTTGCCCTCGGCCTTGAGCGCAAAGGCGGTTTCATAGGCGCGGCAGGCCTTGAACTGCTCGAAGTTGCGGGCGTTCTGGGCGTGCATCAGATAGAAGTCGAAGTAGTCCACGCCGCAGGCCGCAAGCTGGCTCTCAAAGAAGGGACGAATATCTTCTTCCGTCTTGAAGTACACGCCGGTGAGCTTGTCCGTCAGCAGATAGCGGTCTCTGGGATAGCGGGAGGTCAGACAGGCCTTGAGCGTGGTCTCGCTCAGCCCGCTGTGATAGCCGTGCGCGGTGTCAAAATAGTTGAGGCCGGAAGAGAGAAACGCATCTGCCATCCGGCAGACCTGCTCCTGATCGATCTCCTCGCCGAGCTTCGGGAAGCGCATGCAGCCGAAGCCGAATCTACCGTGGATCTCAGGGAAAAACGGGTTGTTCATTGGGCTTCCTCCTTTATGTTTTCATGGTTTTATGCATTCATGCATCTATTCAGTCGCGTCCACTACGACCCTGCGGAACAGATACGTTTTCATTTGAGAAATACGTCAAGGCTGCTTCCCGATCCCGGAAGACCTGTTCCCGCAGCGCCTCCAGGGAGGAGAAGCGCTGCTCCGGCCGCAGCAGCTTGTAGAAGTCCACGGTCAGTTCCTGCCCGTAGAGCTCGCCCTCGAAGCCGGAGAGCCAGGTCTCCACGGTGCGCTGCTTACCGCCAACGGTGGGATTGGTTCCCACGTTGCAGACGCCGACGAAGCTTTGCTGTGCCGTGTCCGCTTTCAGCGCTTCCGTAGGGACAGGCATCGCTTGTCCGCCCAAGCCGGACGCCGTGCAGCGGCGCACAGTGTGCGCCACGGGGATGATTCCCCGGACGGCGTAAACCCCGTCCTTCGGCAGCACCAACTCCGGCGGCGGCAGCAGATTTGCCGTCGGAAAGCCTAAGGTATGCCCCAAGTGCTTCCCCGGCTGCACGATCCCCGACAGGCTGTGCGGGTGGCCGTAAAAGCGGGCGGCGTTCTCCACGTCTCCGGCCTCGACCAGCATTTTCAGATGGGTGGCCGAGACGGTGATCCCGTCAATGACGCGCGGCGCGATCACGTCGCAGCCCAGCCCGTGTGCCGTGCACCAGTCCCGCAGCAGCGCGGGATCGCCCTCGCCCCGGAAGCCGAAGCGATAATCCCAGCCGCAGACGAGATGCGCGGCCTTATAGTCCCGCACCAGACCGTCCAGAAAGGCGTCCCAGCGCCGGTGCATGAATTCCTCGGTAAAAGGCAGGACGACGACGTCCTGAATGCCGTAATGCTCGCGCATCAGCTGCACGCGGTCCGCCACGGTGGTCAGCAACCGCCCGTCTTTTCCGGGGCTCCGGTCAAAGGTCAGGGCCAGCGCCTGCCGCCCGGTCTCGGCGGCCAGCGCCGCCGTTCTGGAAAGTAAATCGCCGTGCCCGAGATGGACGCCGTCGAAAAAGCCTAAGGCAATGACAGATTGCATAGTTTCTCCTGGGAAAATGCAGAATGCAGAATGCAAAGTGCAGAATGATGTACGCCTCCGAACGTAGGGACATTGCCTGTCCGCTGCTTTTCTATATTAGAAAGTATCACATTTTGCCGGATTTGTCAACGCGGAGCGGGTGGAAAACGAGCTGCGCTGCGTTTCTGAAAAACGAAACAGAGGCGGTTCTCCGCGCGTTACACGCAGAGAACCGCCCTTGTCTCAGAACAGGCGCAGAATGGCCTCCCCTACCTTGATGGCAACAATGGCAAGCGCGGCACCGCACAGGAAGGCAAGTGCTTTTTGATAGGGTCGTTTTCCTTTCTCTGTCGCTTTTTCCAGTTCGTCAAGCTTCTTGCCCTGAGAGAAGGCGACGATCTCCTTGAAGCTTTGAATGTTATGCTTCTTTTTTAGCTTTTCAACCTTCCAGGCATAGACCATGCTCGCAGCAAACAGTATCCCGTACAGCACTGCGATATACCATTTGCGCCACAGGACAACGACTGGCGCAAATACAATCAGTCCCAAAAACAGCGCCGATAATATGTTGCTATTGTACTTGAACTCCTGCAGGTCATACTCGTTTACGATCTCTTTCATGGTTTCCATATCTCCTTTTACAAGTTGATCCAGAGACACTTGAAACAGCTTGCTGAGCAACAGAAGACTGTGAATATCGGGGTAGCTCTTTCCATTCTCCCAGTTGGAAACGGTCTGCCGGGTTACAAAGACCTGCTCGGCCAGCTCCTCCTGGGAGAGCCCAAGCTCCGCCCGGTATTTTTTGATCTGTGCGTGCAGCTCCATACTGACGCCCTCCTGTGATTGTTGTGTCTCTTGACCTGCTCGGAGTATAGGAGATTTTGCGGGATTTGTCTATCAAATGGCCTTTCCGTGGCTCGAAAAGCTATGTCAAAACGATTTGACAGCCGAAAAACCGCTCGAGGGAACGCGAAAGCGTTCCCTCACGGTTCAAAAAAGCTCTTGATGGTGCTCAGTTCCCCCAGGCTGACGGCGCAGAGGGCGAGGAAGTCTCCACCGGGGCCGTAGACGCGGTACTCGCCGTCGACGAGCTTGCCGGTGCGCAGGCTCGCGCCGTTGCGGAGTTTTTTCTCGCCCGCCTCGTTGATCGTGCAGCGGGGCCGGTCAGCAAAGAGACTGTCCACCGGCAGCAGGAAGCGCTCCGGGTTCGGGTCGGCCAGGATCTCGTCCAGGCTGTGCGCCTGCTCGATGCCGTAGCGTCCTGCCCGCGTGCGCCGCAGCGCCGCCATGCAGCCCCCGCAGCCCAGCGCCGCCCCGATGTCGTGGCAGAGCGTCCGGACGTAAGTACCCTTGGAACAGTGAACGCGCAATTCAAAATCCGTCTGTAGGGACGGCATCCTGCCGTCCGCGTCCCCTGATGCCTGATGCCTGATGCCTGATGCCTCAAGCTCGTGAATGACCACCGTCCTCGCCTCGCGCTCCACCTCCTGCCCCTTGCGGGCCAGGTTGTAGAGCTTCTGCCCGTTGACCTTGACGGCGGAATACATGGGCGGGATCTGTTGGATCGTTCCCCGAAAGCGGGGCATCACGGCCTCTAACTGTTCTGATGTTATGTCAACCGGATGCTCCTCTAAGACGCGCCCGGTGGTGTCCTGCGTGTCGGTAACGAGGCCAAGCCGCAGCACGGCCTCATAGACCTTGTCTGCGTGCTCAAAGAAGGGCACGGCACGGGTCGCCCGGCCCAGAAAGATGGGCAGCACGCCGGTGGCCATGGGGTCGAGCGTCCCGCCGTGGCCGACGCGCTTTTCATGAAAGACGCCCCGCAGCTTGGCCGCCACGTCCTGGGAGGTCCAGCCCGCGGGTTTGTCCACAATCAATATACCGTTCGCCATTACAGGGTGATTACCTCCGAAATCGCGTTCAGAATCGCTTTCCTTGCGGCGGGGATGCCGCCGTCTACGGAGGCCCCGGCTGCGCCCGGATGACCGCCGCCTCCCAATTTTGCGCAGATCCCGGCGGCGTTGAAGGGGGCGTTGGTCCGCAGGGAGATCTTTCCCTTGCCGCCCTCGACCTCGCGCAGCATCACGGCCACGTCAACGCCCTCGATGGCGCGGCCGAAGCCGGAAATGTCGTCGATGTCGTCCTCAGTCAGCGCCAGCCGTTCCATCAGCTCCCGGGAGATGGCGGAGACCGCCACGCGCCCGCCCGCAAAGAATTCCGTGTGCTCTGCCAGCCAAGCCTCCAGAGCCAGGCGCGGGCGGCGCTTGACTTCAAAGAAGGCGCGGTTGATGGGGAAAATCTCCGCCCCGGCGTCCACGCAGACGGCCGCGCAGCGGAAGCTTTCGGCAGTGACGTTGGTGTAGCGGAAGCAGCCTGTGTCCGTGGAGATCGCCACGTAGAGCGCCTCGCCCATCTCCTTCGTCAGCCTGACGCCGAGCAGAGACAGCAGCTCCAAAATCAGCTCGCCGCAGGCGGCGCGGCTCTCGTCGGTGTGTGTCCGGGCAGCAAAGCAGTCGTTGGTCCCGTGGTGATCCAGCGCCAGCTCCACGGCGGCGTCCTCCATCCCAAACGGCAGCAGCGAGCGGGAAGCCACGTCACAGCTAACAATTGACAGTTGACAGTTGACAGTTGACAATTGATCGGGGGCGGCAAGCAGGCCGTCCAAATACGGCGCGAAGCGCGGCGTAAACTGCGGATTGGCATAGAGCCACGCCTGCTTTCCGATGGCCCGGAGACCGCGACAGAGCGCGGCGCAGGAGCCCACCGTGTCGCCGTCGGGCCGACGGTGGGAGAGGATCAGGTAGTTGTCCTGACGATTCAGATAATCCGCAGCCTGCTTCAAGGTGATGCGAGCTGTCATTCGGACTCTCCCCCTTCAGCCGTTTCCTCTGATCCCTCGTCCTTGGGAATATCCAGGGTCGAGAGGATGTCCAGAATCCGCGCGCCGTAGGTGATGGAGTGGTCCTCGGTCCACACCAGCTCCGGCGTGTGACGGAGGCTCAGACGGTTGGCCAGTTCGTGCCGCAGGTAACCGCCTGCAGCTTTGAGGCCCTTCAGCGACTCCTTGCTCTGTTCCTTATCATAGAACGAGACGTAGACCTTGGCGTAGCGGAGGTCAGAAGTGGTATCGACGCGGGTCACGGAGACCATCGTCTTCTGCACGCGAGGATCCTTCACAGTCCGCAGCAGCTCGGACAGCTCCCGCTGGATCTCTTCATTGATTCTGCCGATTCGATTGCTTGGCATTTTGTATCCTCCTTCCGGTCGGAGATGAAGTATCTCCGCTGGAGATATGAAGTATGCGTTGCATATGAAGTATCTTCGATATGAAGTATGCTTCGCATATTGACAGTTAATTGGCTGGATTGTTTTTCAGATTTGTATTTATGGACGGGTTTGATCGTTTTTCTTCTCTCAACGTCTATTCAGTTACCCTTTCCCCTCGTAGGGCGGCCTGACAGATACCTCTCAACTTGCTTCCTCCGTTCCGGGATCATATTGCGAAGCAATACTTCATGCGCGCAGCGAACTTCATATGCCGTCAGGCATACTTCATATTGCTTTGACAATACTTCATTCAATATTGACGGTTAATTGGCTGGATTGTTTTTAAGATTTGTTTTCGCGGTGTTGATGGAATGGATGAGGATCACCCGCAGCTCGCCGCAGGAGCTGGAAAGACGCTTGTGCTCTTCCGTGGACAGAAGGCTTGTCTCATAAAGCAGATCAAGCCAATAGCCGGTCTCATTGGCTTCCTTTAACGCGATTTGCAGCTTTGCGATGAAGTCCGGCTTGCTGTGTGCGTAACGTGCTTCCCGGATGTTCGCACCGATGGAAAGTCCGCTGCGCCCAAGCTGATTGGATATGATATACTCTTTTCGGCCTTGCAACCATTGCGTCAAGCGAAAGATTTCAACCGAAAAGCGCATGGACAGAGCCGACAGCTTATCTTCTCTCATGGTGCTCCTCCGTTCCGGGATTATATTGCGAAGCAATACTTCATACGCGCAGCGAACTTCATATGCCGTCAGGCATACTTCATATCGCCGCAAGGCGATACTTCATTCCGATAATGGATTGGGCGGCCCAAGCCGCCCAATCCATTATCGGTCAGTCTCTGTACTGCTCCATCACGAAGCACTCGAAAATGTCGCCTTCCTTGAGGTCGTTGTACTTGGCAACGGACATGCCGCACTCGAAGTTCGCCTGGACTTCCTTGACGGAGTCCTTGAAGCGCTGCAGGCTGCCCAGCTCGCCGGTGTAGATGACCACGTTGTCGCGCAGCACGCGCACCTTGGAATCGCGGGTGACCTTGCCATCCTTGACATAGCAGCCCGCGACGGTGCCGATGGAGCTGACCTTGTAGAGCACGCGCACCTCGGCGTGGCCGATGACCGCCTCGCGGTACTTGGGCGCGAGCATGCCCTTCATCGCGGCCTCGATCTCCTCGAGGCACTCATAAATAACGGAATAAAGCCGGATGTCGACGTTGGACCGCTGCGCGGAAACGGCGGCGGCCGCGTCAGGCCGGACGTTGAAGCCGACAATGATCGCGTTGGCCGTGGAGGCCAGCAGAATGTCGGATTCGTTGATCGCGCCGACGCCGGAGTGGATGACCCGGACTGCGACTTCGTCGTTGTTGAGCTTCATCAGGTTGGCCTTGACGGCTTCGGCGGAGCCCTGCACGTCGGCCTTGACCAGAATATTCAGCTCCTTCATCTCACCCTTCTTCATCTGATCGAAGAGATTTTCGAGCGTGACCTTGGACTGCTGCTTGGCCAGCTCGTCCTTGGCCTTCTGCTTGCGCTGTTCTACCAACTGACGGGCCATACGCTCGTCGGAAACGGCCTCAAAGGCGTCGCCGGGCGCGGGCGCCTCGGCCAGACCCGTGATCTCCACGGGGATGGAGGGACCGGCGTGCTTGATGGACTTTCCCTTGTCGTCGGTCATGACGCGGACGTGTCCCACGGCGGTGCCGGCGATGATGATGTCGCCCTGATTCAACGTACCGTTCTGCACCAAAAGCGTTGCAATGGGGCCGCGGGTCTTGTCCAGACGGGCCTCGATGACGGTGCCCTTTGCGGCACGGTTCGGATTTGCTTTGAGATCCTGAAGCTCGGCGGTGAGGATAACAGTTTCCAGCAGCTCGTCAATGCCCATGCCGGTCTTGGCGGAGATGCGGCATACTTCGGTTTCGCCGCCCCACTCGGCGGGAACCAGATCATGCTCTGTGAGCTGGGTCAGGATGCGGTCCGGGTTAGCGCCGGGCTTATCCATCTTGTTCACGGCTACGATAATGGGAATGTTGGCAGCCTTGGCGTGGTTGATGGCTTCGATGGTCTGCGGCATTATGCCGTCGTCGGCAGCCACGACCAGAATCGCCACGTCGGTACACATCGCGCCGCGGGCACGCATGGAGGTGAAGGCCGCGTGGCCCGGGGTGTCCAGGAAGGTGATCAAATTGTCGTTGATTTTGACCGTGTAGGCGCCGATGTGCTGCGTGATGCCGCCGGCCTCGCCCGCGACGACGTTGGTTTTCCGGACGGCGTCCAGAAGACTGGTCTTGCCGTGGTCGACGTGACCCATGACCACGACGACGGGGGGACGGGTGATCAGCTCTTCCGCAGTATCCTCGTGATCGTCAAAGAGCTTATCCTCAATGGTCAGAACGACCTCGCGCTCCACCTTGCAGCCAAGCTCCGTGGCGACGAATTCAGCGGTGTCGAAATCAATGGCCTGGTTGACGGTGGCAAGAACGCCGTTTTTGATCAGGCATTTGATCAGCTCGCCGGCCGTCTTCTTCATGCGGACGGCCAGTTCGCCGACGGTGATCTCGTCGGGGATCTTGACGACCAGAGGCGTCTTCTTGACGACCTCCAGGCGGAGCCGGGTCATGCGCTTGCGCTCGTCCTCCTTGGACTTGTTGCCCTTCTGCCCCTGCTGTTGCTGCTTCTTGTTCTTGCCGACGATCTTCTGCTTGCCGCCGGCGCGGTTCTGATCGCGCTCGGAGATCAGGGTGTCCACCCGGTCGTCAAAACGGTCGGCATTGACCGTAACGGCGGAGGTGTCTACTACGCGGCGCTCGCGTTTGCGCTGAGGCTCTGCGGGCTGTGCAGGCTGTTTGGCGGGCTGCGCAGTTTTTTTCTCTTCCGCTTTTGCTGCGGCGACAGGCGCGGCGGGCTTGGCGGCAGGCTTGCTTTCCTCCGCCTTTTTCTTGTCCTCTGCGGCCTTCTTGGCGGCCTCCTCGGCCTTGCGCTTTTCCTCGGCTTCCTTGGCTGCAAAGGCTGCGGCAAAGACGACCTCGACGGATTCGATCTGATTGCGCTGGGTCAGAAGATCGAAAATCAGGTTGAGCTGATCTTCCTCCAGCACCTGCGCCGTGCTTTTCGGCTTTCCATAATATTGTTCCACAATGGCAGCGATGTCCTTGGCCTGCATGCCGAGATCGGTTGCCACTTCCTTGATTCTGTACTTCACAAGACTCATATAGCCACCTCCAAAACAATTGACAGTTGACAGTTACAGGGCGCAACTGTCAATTCTTCTTCCGCTTCGCCTTTACTCTGGCGACGCGGCGCTCTAAATCATCCAAAAGCTCGCGGTCCGCAAGCCCTGCAGGCAAGGCGTTGACGAAGGCAAGAGCCATGGAAACGTCGGCAAAAGCCGCAACGGAAACGCTCTGCTTTCCCAGCGCTGCGCCGAGCGTCAGCTTGTCATAGGGGATCTCCAGGACCCGCTGGCGGGTTCCGTCGGCCAAAGCGCGCATTTTCCGGCTGACTGCCGTACCTGCGTCGCTGGCCAGGACGGTCAGCCGCGCACGTTTTTGCAGGAGCAGGGACCCCACGGTTTCTTCTCCGGTCTGGAGCTTTCCGGCCTTGCGCGCAAGGCCCAGCAGGCCAATGGCCTTATCCTGTGTCTGTTCCATCTGCTTCCTCCATCTGTGCGGCAAGGCCGTCGAATACTTCCGGAGGGATCTCCACGCCGAGACTGCGGCTCAGCGCCTTGGAGCGCTGTGCTTTTTTCAGGCAATCCGCGCTGCGGCAGACGTAAGCGCCGCGTCCCGGAGTCTTGCCGCGCAAATCGAGGCTGACCGCGCCTTCCGGAGACCGGACCACGCGCACCAGCTCCGCCTTGGGTTTCATCTCCCGGCAGCCGAGGCACTGACGCAGGGGGATACGCTTTGGCATATAGTTCCCTCCTTTCGTTTGAGTAGAAAATTAAAAGTTGAAAGTTGAAAATGAATGTGTTTTTCAAATTTCTATTTGAAAAACGGAACCAACGAAACTGAAAGCAGGTCGTTTCATTATTATCGTTCAGATGGCAATTTGAACGATACCGAAACTTTCAACTTTCAATTCTCAATTTTCAACTTCCTCTGCCTGGCTTGCAGGCTTAATGTCGATCTTATATCCGGTCAGTCTTGCGGCCAGCCGGGCGTTCTGGCCCTCCTTGCCGATGGCGAGGGAGAGCTGATCGTCGGGGACGATCACGCGGCAGGCCTTTTCGCCCTCGACCATGGTCACGCTGATCACGTCGGCGGGCGCCAGGGCGGCAGCCACGAACTTGGCGGGGTCCTCGTTCCAGACCACGATGTCCATCTTTTCGCCGTGGAGCTCGTCTACCACGGCGGCGACACGGGTGCCGCGGGGACCAACGCAGGTGCCGACGGGATCGAGGTTTTCATCTACTGCGTAGACGGCCAGCTTCGTGCGGGAACCGGCTTCGCGGGCGATGGACTTGATCTCCACCTCACCGGAGGCGATTTCGGGCACGTTCAGCTCAAACAAACGCTTGACCAGACCGGGATGGGTCCGGGAGACGACGATCTGGGGCCCGCGGGTGCTGCGCCGAACCTCGACCACGTAGATGCGGATCAGATCGCCTTCGTGATAACGCTCGCCGCGGACCTGCTCGCTCTGGGACAGCCAGGCTTCGGTGCGGTCAGTGCCCTGACCGATGCGGACGGCAATATCGCCGGAGTTGTTGTCCACGCGGGAGACGGTAGCCGTCAGGATCTCGTGCTCCTTGGAGGAGAACTTGTCATAGATCATGCCGTGCTCAGCCTCGCGGATGCCCTGAATGATGACCTGCTTGGCGGTCTGGGCGGCAATGCGGCCGAAGGCCTGCGTCTGGATCTCCTCGTTGACCAGGTCGCCGAGCTCGCAGTTGGGCTCAATGCGGCGGGCAGCCTCGAGCTGAATCTCCGTGGCGGGGGTCAGGACCTCGTCCACGACCTCCTTCTGGGCGTACATCTTGAGGGACTTCTCGGTGAGTTCCACAAAGACGTTGTCCACGTAGCCGACCCGGTCCTTTTTGTAGGCGGCCAGCAGCGCCTGGGTGATTCGTTCGGTCATGTATTCCACGGGAATTCCTCTGTCCCGTTCCAGTTGCCGCAGCGCGGCAAAAATTTCCGAACTGGTGTTCTGATTCATTGTACTAACCTCCTGCGTTACGTACGATCCATTCTGTAGGGGGCGGCGTCCCCGACGCCCCGAATCTTCCGACCACAGACGCATACGGGCCGTCGAGGACGCCGGCCCCTACAGCGGGGGAAGGAAATCATTTTATGAAAAATCCACGCGCAGCCGCACCAATGCGACCTGGGATTTCTGGAATGTGATTGTTTCGCCGCCGTATTCCACGGTGACGTCGCCGTTGTCGTAGCCCCGCAACACGCAGGGATACTCCCGAACGCCGTTCATCGGCCGATAGAGCTTGACCAGCACGTCCGCGCCGAGAAAGGCTTCAAAGTCGGAGGGGCGTTTCAGAGGCCGTTCCAGTCCGGCGGAGCAGACTTCAAAACGATAGCTGCTCTCGATGGGATCCTCCCGATCCAGAATGGGGTCGATATCGCGGGAGATGGCCTCGCAGTCATTGATATTTACGCCGCCGACCTTGTCGATATACAGACGCAGGAACCATTCGCCGCCTTCGCGGACGTATTCCACGTCCCAGAGTGAGCACCCGTGCGCCTCCACCACCGGCTGGGCAAAGCCCCAAACCCGATCCGTAACCTTCATAGCGCCTCCATTGTATTCCAGTCCGCCCGTAGAGGCGCACAGTGTGCGCCCGCACAACCACAAAAACGGACATTACATATAGAAAGAGAGGCTTGACGGCCTCTCTAACATACTTCCTACCTAATAACAGCGCAATTATAGCACATTTAATATAGAAATGCAATACTTTTTTGAAAAAAACCAGCAAAAATCTCGGGAAAAAACGACAGATAGCCTATAGCTAATAGAAAATAGCAAATAGCAAATAGCAAATAGCTATCGGCTATAGGCTATCATCTATCAAATCCGCATATTTCATCTCTTCCTGGGCATGCTTCCGCAAAAGGGGGATTTTTCATGGACGTTCTCGATGAATTGAAAAATCGTTTTGCAAATGCTGCCGATTTCACCGCCCGCGCACTCACTGTCGCCGGCACGCCTTGCACGCTCTGTTTTCTGGACGGTCTGGTGTCCGGCGCAGAGATCGGAGAGCTGGTGATCCGCCCGTTGGAACGCTTGAGCTGGCAGCTTGCCCCGGAACAGCTCTTGGAGCGGGTCCTGACCGGCGGGGCGGAGACTGCCGTTGCTCTGCGCTGCAAGGACACAGCCGACGCGGAAGCAAAGCTGCTGGCGGGCTTCTGCCTGCTGATCGTGCCGGAGGCCGGGGCGGCGGCCTTTGAGACGAAATCCGGAGAAAAACGCGGTCCCTCGGAGCCGGAGGTGGAGAGCACGACCCGCGGCCCGAAGGACGCCTTCACCGAGACGGCGCGCACGAATACCGCCCTGCTGCGCCGCCACCTGCGGACGGCCCGGCTCCGACTCTGGGAGACGAGCGTGGGCCGGGAGAGCCGAACGGGCGTGAGCCTGCTCTGGCTGGACGGACTGACCGACCCGGAGACCGTTGTGCGGATGCAAAAGCGCCTGCAAAGCGTCGACACGGAAGACCTTCTGACCCCGGCGGCGGTGGAGCACGTCCTGCCCGGCAAGCGCCGGACGGCCTTCCCCTTGCTGCAGTACACGGAACGCACGGATAAATTCGCCGCCGGACTGCTGGCGGGCCGGGTGGGCCTGTTTGTGGACGGGCTGCCCGTGGGCTATCTGGCCCCGGTCAACTTAGGCTATCTCTTGGAGGCCGCCGAAGACAAAGATACGGACTTTCTCTCGGCGCGTTTTTTGAAGCTGCTGCGGCTGCTCGCCCTGGCCTGCGCCCTGCTGCTGCCCGCGCTCTACGTGGCAATGGCGGAATTCCATCAGGAGATGCTGCCCACGCCGCTGCTGGAGGCCATCATCGAGAGCAAGCAGAAGGTGCCGTTCCCGACCGTGCTGGAAATCCTGGGCCTGCTGGCAGCCTTTGAGCTCTTGCAGGAGGCGGGGCTCTCCGCGCCGAAGGCTGTCTCGCAGCCGGTGTCCATCATCGGCGGGCTGGTGGTCGGAACGGCGGCGGTGGAGGCCAATCTGATCTCCCCGGCTGCGCTGATTTTGGTCGCGGCGGCGGGTATTTGCGGCTTCGCCCTGCCGGGCAAGAGCTTTGCCGACGCGATCCGGCTCTGCCGCTTTGCGCTGACGGTCTGCGCCGCTCTCGCCGGCCTCTGGGGCCTGACCTTCGGCCTGCTGGCCTTGCTCGTCCATCTCTCCGGCCTGGAGAGCTTCGACCGCGCCTACCTCGCGCCGTTTTCGGAGCTGAAGAAGAACAGGTAGCGCGGGCAATCTGCCCGCCATGGTTCAGAGTTCAGAGTTCAGGGTTCAGCGCCCGTTGCTTCCCGTCTGTAGCACGGGCCATAGCTTCGCGTCGCTGCCCGCCGGTCAGCGTAAAAAAATCTTGTCAATAAAGGGCTGATATGATATAATGCAAAACAATGATCAAAAACAAAAAGGTGGAATTACCATGAAACAAATGATTGCATTACTGCTGACGCTGGCGCTGCTGGCGGCACTGTTCTGCGGATGCCGCGACTCCCGCGGCCTGCCCGGTGCGTCCGGTGTGCCCGACACGACCGAAGTGACGGAGCCGACGCCCCCTCCCACGCCGGAGGAAGTGCTGAACAGCATGCGTGAACGGATGGAAACCGTCTCATCCTTCGCTCTGGACACCGAGCTCTGCTTTGAAGCCGATGTCCTGAACGACGGCGAGCAGGAGCATAGCGCGATCAAAATGAATCTGTCCGGCGAGTTGACGCTGCAGCCGCTGGCCCTCCACAGCAACGGCCGGGTGACGGTTCTGGACGATGGACGGGAAGAGTCCGTCCCGCTGGAGCTCTATTTCTTCTATGAGACCGGAGAGGAAGAAGCTGCCGTTTTCTGTTATTTCCGCACCGAAGAGGAAACGGACTTTCAGCGGTTTCGTATCCCCATGAGCGACGTTGCCGCCGCGGAAGAAACAGAGCAATCTACGTATTCCGGCCTTGCCTGGACGATGGAAGAAAGTGAAACCGGCTACGTGCTTTCCTACACGCTCACAGAGGCGGATTCCCAGGCGATCAACAACGCTGCGGAAATGCAGGAGCAGGACGAGGAAGCAAAAGAAGCCATGGCGTATCTGAATCTGGAGGCGGAAGATTTTTCCAAGCTCCTGGCCGGACTCGGATTGCGCCTGAGCGTGGACGGCGCCACTTTCGAGCTCACGCAGCTGGAACTGGATCTCTCCCAACCTGCCCGCGCCGTGACCGAGATGATACTCGAGGCTCTGCGCGCGATGCTGGGTGAGAATGAGCTGCCCATAGCGTTTGAACAGCTTCTCCTTACCGTCCGGTTCCACTTCCATGATTATGACGGCGTCTCTTCCATCGAAGCCCCCTTGAACTACGAGGAGTCCTATGAGGTGGAAGATCTGCTGCGCATGGGGAATCGCAAATATACGTCGACCTCCATGCAAACCCTGCAAATGGAATTTCCCACCGAAGGCTGGTGCGTGGGTGACCAGAGCTTTGACCTGAACGGTCTCACCCTCCGGGACCTCACCGAGCACGGCTGGGTGATCGATACCGTGTACAACGAAACGGAAATGGCTGGTGCGTCCGAAGCGGAACAGGCGCTATCTGAGGACGGCATGCTCGCGCCGGGCACGTACGTTTCCGTCGGCCTGAAGCCGGAAGGCGCTTCGGACTCCGCCTGTGCGCAGCTGGAACTGGGACTGTACGCCAACGGCAAGGAACCGGTGTTCTATCTGGATTGTCCGATCTACGCATTCTCGATCAACGGTGAGGCCTATGAAGCGGACAATCCGGAGAAGTACGTGGACTTCACGCTGCCCCTGGATCTCCGGGCCGGAATGACCCGTGCGGAGATCGTGGAGATTCTGGGCGAACCGATCAGCACAGGCACCGTGCCAACGCCCTATATGGCCTACTTCTTCAGCGGCGAAGAGGTTCTCATTCTCGTTTTGGACGAGGCCGACACGCTCCGGATCGTAAGCTGCCAGGGCCTCATTCCGATGCGTAATTATGTCTTGGATCAGGATTGAGACAAAAATCAGAAGAACGCAATACACCCCATTTCCTGCGCTGCGTGTGCAGGAAATGGGGTGTTTGTCAATCCGCCCAGTGCAGGCTTCGGCCGACGGCCTTGTTCCAGCCCTGGAACTGCAAGTCGCGCCAGGCTGCGTCCTTCTGTGGGACGAAGGTGGAGTCGCAGTGCCAGAGCTTGACGATCTCCGCCTGGTCCTTCCAGACGCCGGTGGCGAGACCGGCCAGATAGGCCGCGCCGAGGGCGGTGGTCTCGCGGATCATGGGGCGGCGGACCTGTTTGCCGAGGATGTCCGCCTGGAACTGCATCAGGAATTTGTCGCGGCTCGCGCCGCCGTCCACCTTGAGCTCGGTCAGCTTGGTGCCGGTATCCATCTCCATAGCCAGCACCAGATCCGCACTCTGGAAGGCGATGGACTCCTGCGCCGCCCGGATGATGTGCTCGGGCTTCGTGCCGCGGGTAATGCCCACGATGGCCCCGCGGGCGTACATATCCCAATAGGGCGCGCCGAGGCCGGTGAAGGCCGGGACAAAGTAGACGCCCTCGGTGGAGTCCACCTTCTGTGCAAAGTATTCCGCGTCCCGCGCCTCGCGGATGAAGCGCATCTGGTCACGGAGCCACTGGATCACAGCGCCGCCGACGAAGACGGAGCCCTCCAGGGCGTATTGGACTTTTCCGCTCAGACCCACGGCGATCGTCGTGACCAGGCCGTGCTTGCTCTCAAAGGCCTCTTCGCCGGTGTTCATCAGCAGGAAGCAGCCGGTGCCGTAGGTGTTCTTGGCGTCGC
>CAMKED010000005.1 GCA_946411475.1 uncultured Clostridia bacterium
GGCAGATGCAAGCTTGTCACGACAAAGAACGGAAAGGCCAGAAAGCTGAAGCCGGCAAAGGAGGTCATGAACGTTCTTTATCGCGTCAAGAAGCAGCAGCAGTCCTGGCAGTTGCAGCACGGTGAGTGTTTTCAGAATCCCATGAACCTCGTGTTCACCCATGAGCTTGGCGAGTACCTGAATCCGAACACTGTCTATAACCACTTCAAAGAGATTGTGACCAGGATTGGTGCCCCGGAGGTCCGGTTCCATGATATGCGCCATTCCTACGCTGTAGCAGCATTACAGGCTGGAGACGATGTCAAGACAGTCCAAGGCAACCTGGGACACGCCACTGCGGCCTTCACGCTGGACGTCTACGGTCACGTCACCGACCAGATGAAGGAGGAGAGCGCCAACCGAATGGAGCGATTTATTCACAGCGTAAGGACGGCTTAATCGCGAATCTGCGAGGCTGATAAATCACATAAGGGAAAACTTTTTTGTCGGTGGATTGCCAAAAACGCTTGAAAACACCTGAGAAATCAGCTGCATATTTTTAATGAATACAGTGGGTAAAGGCCAAACTAAAGGCCAAACTTTTTTGGGGGCGTCTTTTGAAGCGTCCATCGGCACAAAAAACCATCAAAAAGTGGCTTGAAACAAAGAAAAAGAGTCAAAATCCGAAGATTTTGACTCAATTCCTTTGGCAGCGGGTGAAGGATTCGAACCCTCACAAACGGAGTCAGAGTCCGGTGTGCTACCATTACACAAACCCGCTATCGTGCGCTCTCCTCTGACGTTTTCGCAAGCGCATTATTATTATATGCAGTTTTTCTAAAATGTCAAGATAAATTTTTGCCTTTTTTCTTCTTTTTCTGTATCTGTTCAATCGCTTTGCTGGGCGGCCTGACCACAGGCCGCCGCGTCATCCTGTTATGCTGCGTTTCCGGTGGCCAGAGGTCTGGCCGCCCCCTACACAGAGAAGGGGTGACCGGACAGATACCTTTTTTTCTTCGAAGCCGCCGGACAACCGGCCGGGCTGCGGGGATAAGAGCAAAAGCAGGAGGCACGACGCCTCCTGCTTTTCGTTTCGTCCTGACAAGGGACGCTTATTTCTTCATTTTCTCCAACATCAGCACAACGGAGGCACCAACCAAGCAGAGCTGAAGGATGAAGAAGAACCAACCGGCAACCGTCATCTTCACGCCAACGTCGATCCAGAGAATCAGGAAGAGGACCCAAAGCGCAACCATGGCAGCAACGATGAAGATCCACATCCAACTGAAGCTGAACTTGTCGAAGTAGTCCAAGACGAAGAATGTAATGCTCACCGTAAACAGGATCGTAAAGAGATTTGCCCAGAACGGATATCCGCTGCCCATTGCAGCAGTCATGGAATAGGCTGTATAAATCGGCAGCATAATCAGGATGAAATTCAAAATCAGCAGGCCGCCGACGATGGGATAGAAAATCTTTTCCAGACCCTGCATGTCATTGAACTTGCCCAGCAGGCCGCCGGAATTGGAAGGTCTGGCAGCGGGACGGGATGCGTAGGAAGCACGGGGGGAAGCGTTTGAAGCGGCGGCGCCGCCCATACGTTTGCCGCAGTTGGGGCAGAAGGGCTGGCCGTCTTCGACGCGGGTGCCGCAATTATCACAAAACATTTTTTATCCTCCGATCTGAAAATGATGGCAGCGGCACAACCCGCTGTTGGAACTATCATACTCCATTTTTATAAAAATGTCAATAAAAGTTGTGTGAAACTCACAGAAATCTTTTTTGATTTCATCCTCTTCGCGGGATTTTTGCACAAGACGGCATTAAAATATGGTATGGAACGTACAGGAAGGAAGCGGAGGATGATTATGCAAAAAACGAAACTCAAAGCCGAACCGGAGGCAGGAAGGCTCCTGCTTTTGCCGCCAGACCGGATCCGACCGAACCCGGAGCAGCCGCGGCGCTATTTTGACCGGCAGGGATTGGAGGAATTGGCGGCCTCCATCGCACAGCACGGCATTTTGCAGCCGCTGACCGTTCGCAGGCAGGGCGGGAGCTATGAATTGGTTGCCGGAGAACGGCGGCTCCGGGCAGCCCGGATGGCAGGTTTGACGGAAGTGCCCTGTCTGCTGCTCTCGCTTACGCAGGAGGAGAGCGGCTTAGCCGCGCTGATCGAGAATCTGCAGCGGCGGGATCTGGACTGCTGGGAGCAGGCCGAAGGGATAGCACGGCTTATGCGGCTCTACGTTCTGAGCCAGGAACAGGCAGCGGCCAAGCTGGGGATCAGTCCCTCGGCCGTGGCAAACAAGCTGCGGCTTTTGAAGCACTCCCCTGCTGTCCGGGCCGCGCTGCGGGAGCACGGGCTGTCTGAGCGCCACGCCCGGGCCTTGCTCCGTCTGCCGGAGGAGGACCAACGTCTGGAAGCCATCGGGATCATCGTCCGCGGCGATTTGAACGTGGCAAAAACGGAAGCGCTCGTGGAAGCCATGCTGACCAGGCAGCCGAAGCCAAAGCCGAAACGAAAAATGCTGGTCCGGGATCTGCGGTTGTTTCTCAACTCTGTGGATCGGCATTTGGAAACGTTGAAGCTGGCCGGCTTCCCCGCAGGGGCCACGCGGGAAGAAACCGAGACGGAGATCATTTTGACCATTCGCCTGCCGAAGCAGCAAAAAACGGTTTCAGGCACTTGCGAAACAGCGGCCGGTGTGATATAATGCTGTAATCGGAAAGAAGAACCCTATCTCACAAAGGAGAACGGTTATGGAAAAGAAGCATATTTTTACCGGCACGGCCACTGCGCTGGTGACGCCGATGAAAGAGGACGGTGTGGACTATGAAGCGCTCGGCAATCTGATCGACTGGCAGGTCGCCTCCGGCGTGAAGGCTCTGGTGGTCTGCGCCACGACGGGCGAGGCTCCCACGCTCACGGACAACGAACACTGCAAGGTTCTGGAATTCGCCATTGAGCGCTCGAAGCACCGCGTTCCCATCATTGCGGGCACCGGCTCCAACGACACGGCCCACGCGATCATGATGACCCAATTCGCCTGTGCCATTGGTGCGGACGCGGTCCTCTGCGTGACGCCCTACTACAACCGGCCCACCCAGTCCGGTCTGATTGCCAGCTTTACCGCAATCGCGGACGCGGCAACAGCGCCGGTGATCCTCTACAACATTCCTTCCCGCACCGGGACGTCCATCGAGCCCGAAACCTTTGAGGTGCTCGGCGACCACCCCAACATCGTCGGCATCAAGGAGGCCAGCGGCCGCCTGCCCAAGATTATGGAGACCTTCCGCCGTGTGCGCGGCAAGCTGGACGTCTACTCCGGCAACGACGACCAGACACTTCCCCTGCTCGCCATGGGCGGCAAGGGCCTGATTTCCGTGGCTGCAAACGTCGTTCCTGCGCAGACCGTGGCCCTCTGCGAAAAGTTCTTTGCGGGCGACGTAGCCGGCGCTGCCGACGTTCAGCTTGAACTGCTGCCGCTGATGCAGGCCTTGTTCTATCAGACGAACCCCATTCCGGTCAAGGCCGCGCTGGCCCGCATGGGCCGTATTGAGGATCGTCTGCGCCTGCCGCTGACCCCGATGGAGGAGCCCTACCGCGGAAAACTGTTCCGCATCATGGAAGAGATGGGGCTGATATAAACAATCCTGTGGCGCTTTCTAAGTGCGCCGCAGCGTGTAAAAATAGTTGAAATGTAAAGTTGAAAGTGATTGTATCGTTCAAATTGCCATTTGAACGATGAAGAAAAAGCAGAAGCAGAAAAGGATCGTTTCCTTTTTAGACAGCTATTCGCTCGATAGAACAAAACAGTTCCTGTTTTGGCATCTTTCTTTTTTCAAATGGCAATTTGAAAAACCCCTCCATTTTCAACTTTCAACGTATCTATTCAGTCGCATCTGCTCCGTAGTGGCCGCGCACCTGCGCGGCCATGCCGCGGATTGCTATTTCGGGGCTTTATGGCCGCGCAGGTGCGCGGCCACTACGACCCTACTGAACAGATACCTTTCAACTTTCAATTTTCAACTTGATCTGCAATATGCACAGATTTTTGGCAGTCCGCTGCGCACACTGTGCGCCGCTACCGAACGGATTGAGCGGCAACGACAGGAGGAACAATGCGAATCATTTTGAACGGCGCCTGCGGGCGCATGGGACTGGTATTTGCCCGCGTCTTCCGGGAAAAATGCCCGGACGAAACGCTGATCCCCGTGGACGCACGGGGCGAGGTTGGCGAGGTCTACACGGCGCTGTCCGACTATGACGGAGCTGCCGACTGTATCGTAGACTTTTCCCACCACAGCCTTACCGCTGCGCTGACGGATTATGCCATTGCGCGGAAGCTCCCGCTCATCATCGCCACCACCGGCCAGACAGAATCGGAGCTGGCCGCCATTCAGGCCGCCGCAAAGCATGTTCCCGTCCTGATCGCCAGCAACTTTTCTCTCGGGATCGTGGTGCTGTGTTCGCTGGCCCGCCAGGCCGCCCGTGCCTTCCCGGACGCCGACGTTGAGATCGTGGAGATTCACCACAATCGGAAACAGGACGTGCCCAGCGGCACCGCGCTGACCCTGGCAAAAGCCGTCCAGGGAGAACGCCCCGGCAGTCGTCTGGTGATCGGCCGCCACGAAAACGGCAAGCGCGACCCTTCCGACATCGACATTCATTCCCTGCGGATGGGCAACGTGGTCGGCGTTCACGAGATTCACATCTGCACCGACACGCAGACTCTGACGCTCCGCCATGAAGCCCATGACCGGGCGCTCTTCGCCGAAGGCGCGCTGACCGCCGCCAAGTGGATCACCGGGATGGGCCCGGGGCTGTACGATATGGATGCGGTGCTGAAAGCGATGCTTGGATAGGGATCAATGATCTGAACTCTGAACCCTGAACCAGCGGACAAGCAATGCTTGTCCCTACGGACTCTGAACCTAATCTCTGAATAAACAAGGAGACATTTGATATGCACACCCGCATTGCGATTCTCGGCTACGGCAACCTGGGCAAAGGCGCGGAGGCAGCCATCGCCCGGAACGACGATCTGGAACTGGTCGCCGTTCTGACCCGGCGGGAGCCCGCCGCCCTGACGCTGCACACGCCCGGCGTGCCGGTCTATCCCGTGGAGAAGGCGCCGGAGCTGCGCGACGCCGTCGACGTGCTGCTGCTCTGCGGCGGAAGCGCCACCGACCTGCCCGTTCAGGCTCCGAAATACGCCGCGCTGTTCAACGTAGTGGACAGCTTTGACACCCACGCGAAAATTCCCGAACACTTTGCCGCCGTGGACGCCGCGGCCAAGGCTGCCGGAACGGTTGGCCTGATCTCCTGCGGCTGGGACCCCGGTATGTTCTCGCTGGCCCGGCTCTACGCCAACTGCATCCTGCCCGACGGCAGAGACGAGACCTTCTGGGGCCGGGGCGTCAGCCAGGGCCACTCTGACGCGATCCGCCGCATTGACGGCGTGCTCGACGCGCGGCAGTACACCGTGCCCATTCCCGCCGCCTTGGAGGCGGTCCGCAAGGGCGAAAACGTCAAGCTGACCCCGCGGGACAAGCACCTGCGCGAGTGTTACGTCGTCGCCGCCGAGGGAGCCGACAAGGCCCGGATCGAGCGGGAAATCAAGACGATGCCCTATTATTTTGACGAGTACGACACGACCGTCACGTTTATCACCGCCGAGGAACTGGCGCGGGATCACGCGGGTCTGCCCCACGGCGGCACCGTCCTGCGCAGCGGCGTGACCGGCTGGAAGAACGAGCACCGGCACAGCATCGAATACAGCCTGCGGCTGGACTCCAACCCCGAGTTCACGGGCTCCGTCCTGGCTGCCTGCGCCCGCGCCGTGCATCGGATGCAGCGTGAGGGCATGACGGGCTGCAAGACGATCCTGGACGTTCCGCCTGCCTGGCTGAGCCCCCGCTCCGGCGAGGAGCTCCGCGCCCATCTGCTGTAAGATGAAGCGCTTTCTCTACGTCCTTTGGCAGTGGACCTGGGGCCTGCCCCAGAATCTGGTGGGGCTGTGCTTTTTCCTCTACTATCGTGCCAAGGGCTGCCGCAGCTTTTCCTATCAGGGCGCAAGGGTGACGATCTGGACCAAAACGGCCGGCTCCATGTCCATGGGCCGCTACCTGTTCATGGAACCACATTGGACGCCGCAGGATCACAGTCTCCTGGCCCACGAATACGGTCACACGATCCAGTCGCTGTTTTTCGGCCCGCTCTATCTGCTGGGCGTCGGGCTGCCGTCTGTTCTCTGGGCAGGCCTGCCCCGTTTTCAACGCATGCGCCGCGAAAAAAAGCTGTCCTATTACTCCGTCTACCCGGAAAAGGGCGCGACAAAGTTCGGAAAACGCTTTGCAAAGCCGGTCCCGCAAGACAAACTGTAAGCGTCTGTAATGCGTCCGGATTCGCGCCACAGTTTTTTCAAACGACTGTCAACCGTTTTTCACGAGAAATCGTCTAATAGAATAGAGGGACAAAAAACGCCCTTTGGAATGCGTCAAGCACGTGTTTCACGGGGCATTTTTCTGATTTTCAATAATTTTTTATTGACAAACGATAAATCCAGCGCTATAATGCGCGTAGATTCCGGCATGTTCTTCCCAATCTGCAACAGCAGACGATTTTTCTTTGTTAAAACTGTCCTCAGGAGGATCATGAAATGGAGAAGCGGCTTCGCAGATGGCGACGCAACTCACTTGCGCTGATTCTGTATACGCTGACAGTATCGCTTTTTTGGCTGCTTGCCGGTTTCTGCACAAGCTCTGATCCAAACGAATACGGTTCCATATTCCTGTTTTTTCTGAATCCGACACTGCCGATTCTGACGCTGATTTCCTTGCTTTCAAGGGGAGCAGAGGAAACACCGGTCATACAAGCGCTCTGTCTGTTGATACCGATCACAGATTCGCTTCTTTTGCTGCTCGGGTGGCGGCTGGCCGCCAAAAACAAACAGAGCGGCAGCGTGATTACGGTCGTTTCGGCCATAACGCATCTTGTTCTTCACATCTTTCTTTTTTTGGCTTTTTTACCGGCTGTCCTGATAACCATACCGTATTTCGTGTTCCCTGTTCTGTTACTGCGCGGGTATTTCCAATGGCAGCCGCCGTTGCGGAAGTAGCGAACATCAAGCCGCAGCGGAGGCACCCGGCGATGCCTCCCTACGGGTGCGGGGCGTCGATGGCGCCGTCCCCTACGCACTTTGAACCGCGGCGGTCAGAGGTCTGTCCGCCCTACGGAACCACGGGACGGGAAAACCGTCCCCTACGGCTCTGATCTCTGAACTCGAAGCGTCACGAATGTATCCCAGAACGCTGATTTCAAACTACGGGCGGCATGGCACCGTCCCTACGATTCGGAGGTTTCCATGAAACGATTTGGCGTTGTATTTTTCATTCTGTCCCTTCTTCTGGCGCTCTGTGCCTGCAAGCAGCTTTTGCCGGGTTCGGAATCGGAAAAACGTGTCGAAAATTCCAGAACATCGCTCAACGAACCAGCTTCCGCCGAAGGAATCGCGGCTCCGATACCGGGAGAAGCGCTAACCGAAGAGGAGCAGATTGCCATGTGGAATGCTCTTATGAAAAAAATGGCTGAGGGTGATCTGACAGCCGAAGATGCGCTGCAAAAAGCGGTACGCGCAAAAGATCTGCTAAGCGCATGCGGCGCGGAGCTGCTGGCCCTGGACCTGCCAAACCGGGACGAAAGCTGGACGGCAGTGCCGCTGTATGGAAATTGGATGGTCTTGTATCAGGCCCTGTCCCGAAGCCTGACGGACTTCGAGAGCGACAACTGCCGCCTGCTGCTGGACCTCGGGATCGTTGAAGCGTTTCATATCGACAAAGATATGGTTCAATTCAGCATCGGCGGCCGTGGATTCGGCCCGGAGACAGAGTATTATGACGTGTACTATATTCCCTCGGATGATATAACAGACTGCTTCGGATACAGCGACAAAATGACCTTCACCGAACAGGACGGCGGGTGGATCGGATCGATGGATGACCCCCGCGATGACAACACGTTTTTCTACAAGCAAATCGGGGAGCATTTGTATTTCTGTGCGGCGCATTTTTGAAACGGCAGCATGTTTCGTGGCGCACACTTAAGTGACGGTCCAAATATGCAAGCCCTGGCGCAGCATATTTGACTGCCGGAACTCATGCAGAGCTGTGCGCCGATACGGAAACCCTTGAACTCTGAACCACAGGCGGGCAGATTGCCCGCGCTACAATTTAAAAGAATCGGAGAAAACGATACAATGCAAAACAAAGCAGTAAAATTGACTTTGGCGGCGGTGGGGTTGTGCATGCTGGCCGCAGTTGCGGGGGCGATCGCCATGCCCTGGCTGGTCAAATGGTACATTTCCTGGGAAACCGGGCGGACCGCCATTTTGATTGCCTATTACGCCTGTCTTCCCTTTGCGCTGACGGCGCTGGTCTGCCTGTGGAAGCTGCTGCAAAACATCCGCGCGGAGCAGGTCTTTCAGGAACGCAACAGCCGCCTGATGGCGGTGGTGAGCTGGTGCTGCGTGGGCGTTGCGGCCGCGACGCTGGCCACTTTCCGCTGGTATCCCCCGCTGATCTTCGTCACCCTGTCCATGGCCTTTCTCTTTCTGATCGTGCGGGTGGTGCGCAACTGCTTTATCGCTGCCACCGCCATCAAGGAAGAGAACGACCTCACGGTTTAGGAGGGCTGCTATGGCGATCATCGTCAATCTGGACGTGATGCTGGCAAAGCGGAAAATGTCCTCCGGCGAGCTGGCCGAGCGCGTCGGCATCACGCAGGCCAATCTGAGCATTTTGAAAACCGGCAAGGCCAAGGCCGTGCGTCTTTCCACGCTCGACGCCATCTGCGAGGCGTTGGACTGCCAGCCGGGAGACATTCTGGAATTTACAAGGGACACGTAGGGCGGCCAGACCTCTGGCCGCCGGAACACGGCAAAATCGGATCGCGCGGCGGCCTGGGGTCAGGCCGCCCTACGGTGCGACCGAATAAAAAGGAGATCATCAACATGGACGAACAAAAAAACACCGCCGAGCGTTCGGCGGCGCATACTGCAATACAGACAAATCAAAGCTATATTCCGGTCGGTTCGATGGCGCAGCCGGGCGGCGCTGCACCGTCTCCCATGCCGCCGCGGGAAGTCTATCCCAAACGGCGTGCGCTTGGTCGGGATCTGACGCTGGCCGGCGTGCTGCTGGGGCTCTGCTTTCTGCTCTGGGACGCCCTCTGCTGGGCCAGGGGCGTCGGTCTTGCGGAGGCCGCAACGCTGGCAGGCATCCTGCCTGCGGCGCTGATCTACCTCAAAGGCCGGCCGGGAAAGCTGACGCGCTACGGTACGGTCTGCGCCGGGCTCTATCTGCTCAGTGCGCTCAGCCTGATTCTCTCCGGCGATGCATCCATGAAATTCCTGACGCTCTGCGTCATGGTCCTTCTGTTCCAGATCATGCTGCTGGAACGGCTGGCAATGCGAACCGGGACGGATCTTTTTCGCCTGATCTACGATCATCTTTTTGTTTGCTTCTCCATGTCCCTTTGGCGCATCGGCGTCGGCGCATGGGCGCTGGCACACAGCGGCACACCGGGCTCCGCGCGCAGCAAGCGCAATCGCTCCGTTCTGCTCGGTCTGCTCTGCGCAATTCCCGCGCTGGTGATCTTAATTCCGCTGCTGATTTCCTCTGACGCAGCCTTTGAGGGCCTGGTCGGCAGTCTGGATTGGGAGTTTGGCAGCCGTGCCCTGATCGCGCTGGTCTTTGGCGGGCTTGCTGCGCTGTTCCTGTTTACCCTGCTTTTTACCTCCGATCAAGGTCCGAAAAAGAAAGACGGGACAGCGCGCAAGGGGGTGGAGCCCGCCGCTGTGGCAGCCTTCCTCGGCATCATCGGGGCGGTTTACGTGCTCTATCTGTTCTCCCAGTTTGCCTATTTCACCGACGCCTTCCGGGGGCTGCTGCCCAGGGGCTTCACCGTAGCCAAGTACGCTCGCCGGGGCTTCTTTGAGATGTGCTGGATCGTTGCCATCAACCTGTTTTTGATCGTGCTGGCTCTGGGGCTCTGCCGCAAGGACGGCGGGCGCATTCCCGGTGCGGTCAAGGGACTTGCCCTCTTCCTCTGCGTCTTTTCCCTGATCTTAGTCGCAACCGCCCTGTCCAAAATGATCCTCTACATGGGCAGCTTCGGCCTGACCCGGCTGCGCCTGACCACCTCGGTCTTTATGGTCTTCCTGGCGCTGGTCGTACTGGCCGTCGCGCTGCGGCTGTTTGTAAAAAAGCTTCCGGTTCCGCAGTTGGCCGTCACATTAGGCGCCGTGATCCTGATCGGGCTCAGCCTTGCCAATGTGGACGGGCTCGTGGCACGCTACAACGTGGACGCCTGGCGCTCCGGAAAGCTGGACAGTCTGGACGTACAGATGATCTGTTATCTGGGCGACGGCGCCGTCCCCGTTCTGGACGAGCTGGCGCATGATCCGACCGATCCGGAGATCGCCGCTTTGGCCCAAAGCGAGCTGCGGCGAAGAAGCCCGCAAACGGACCTTCGGAGCTGGAACCTCGTCACGCAGAAAGCAAACGAGGTTCTGAAAGGCGTTGGAAAACAGATGATAGCTAATAGCCAATAGCTATCAGCTATGGGCTATGGACTATAGGCTATGGGCTATCAGCTACCCGAACAGCTCTGCGAGCCAATCGAGCAGGCGGAATCGGAACTGCACGCGCTCGCTGTCGGAGCTCACAAGCTCAATTTCCTCCGGCGAAAGGCCGGCGTCTTGGGCGGTCTGCTCAAAGCTGCGCGTCTCGTCCTCCGTTCCGGCGCTCAGGCAGAGCGCAGGGAAGGCCACGCACCACCAGTTGTGCCCGGCCCCCGCGCCAAGCGTCACGCGCAGAGCCCGATAGCGTCCTGCGGGCAGCGAAAATGTATCGTAATCCCGCCGCGGGAAGCGTTCCTCGGCCAGCGTCGCGTCCACCGGCTCCCCCGTTCCAAGGGCTGCGAAGGCCGTCTCCCGCAGGGCGGGCAGGCTCTCTTCCAGCGCGGCCGCAGCAGCGTCCGCGCTGGCACAGCCTTCGGTCAGGGCAGCGATTTCAGGCAAAAGCGCGTCGCGCACGGCCAGCTTCCGGGCCTGGTCCGCCGGGTCGTCCGAGGCCGCCACGACGTGGAGCCGGATCAGCCGCGAAGAAAGCGTCTTCTGCTGCTGCCAGACCTGCCAGCTCAGGGCCATAAAGCTGAAGATCAAAACCGCAGAAAACAGAATTGTGTACCGTTTGTACATAAATAATCACCTGTCCATACTTGATTTGTAACAAGTATGGACAGGTTTTTGCTTTTTTATTCTTTATCAGATCAAATGGCATACTGGCTTTGGAAGAGTTCCGAATAGAAGCCCTTTTGGTTGAGCAGGCTTCTGTGCGTGCCCTGCTCGACGATGCGGCCGTCGCGGAGCACCAGGATCAGGTCCGCATCCACGATGGTGGACAGACGGTGGGCGATCACAAAGCAGGTGCGGCCGCCCATGAGCCGGTCCATGGCCTTCTGGATCAGCAGCTCCGTGCGGGTATCCACGTTGGAGGTGGCCTCGTCCAGGATCAGAATGGGCCGGTTGGCCAGCATGGCCCGGGCGATGGTGAGCAGCTGCTTCTGGCCGGAGGAAACGGCGGTGCTGTCCTCGGAGATCACGGTGTCATAGCCCTGGGGCAGACGGCGGATGAAGTGGTCGCAGTAGGCCTGGTCGCAGACCCGCCGGATCTCCTCCCGGCTGGCTCCGGGACTGCCGTAGCCCACGTTCTCGGCCACGCTTCCCTTGAAGAGCCAGGTCTCCTGGAGCACCATGGCAAAGAGCTTGCGATTTTCCTCGCGGGACAGCTCGGAGGCGTCCCGCCCGTCGATCAGCACCCGGCCGCGCTGGATGTCGTAGAAGCGCATCAGCAGGTTGACGATCGTGGTCTTGCCCGCGCCCGTGGGGCCGACGATAGCCACTTTCTGGCCGGGCTTGACAACGATATTCAGATCCTGGATCAGTGGCTTCTTGGGATCGTAGGAAAAATCGACGTGCTCAAAGACGATGGTCCCCTTGGTCTCTCCCGCCACGATCCCGGCGGGGTTCTCCTCCTCGGGCAGATCCAGCATAGCGAACACCCGCTTGGCCGCGCCCTTGATCTGCTGGATATAGCCCAGGCCAAAGGCCATACGCTCCAGAGGCGAGGAGAGACGGCGGGCAAAGAGGATGATGGTGACCACCGTACCGATGGCAACGCCCCGGTTCAAAATCAGCCAGCCGCCCACAACGGTGACGACGATATAGGCCAGGGCGTTCACCGTGGCGATGACCGGCTGGACGATAGAAGAAAGGAAGTCGCCCAGGATGCGGCTGTGCTGGTGACGCTTGGAGAGGGCGTCGTATCTCTCCTGCATGATCCCTTCCCCGCAGAAGGCCTTGGTGGTGGGATAATTGGTGAAGGCCTCCTCCGCCAGGGCAGTCAGCTTGCCGCCCAGGTCCCAGTGCTTGTCCCAATGCTTTTCGCCCAGGGTCGCCATCTTGGTAGAAAGAAGGATGGACAGCGGAGACAGCAGCACCACGGGGATCGCCATGCGCCAATCCGTCAGAAAGAGGATCACGGCAATCACAGTCATTTGCAGGAAGCCGGACAGCAGGATATCCACGATGATGTAGATGCTGTCGGCCATATTGCCCACGTCGTCCATCATGCGGTCGATCACGTCGCCCGCCGGGGTCTTATCCACGAAGGACACAGGCAGACGGCGCAGCTTTTCCGAAATGCGGATCCGAAATCCCGCACAGAAGTAACGACTGACGACGTTTTGCAGGAAAAAGTACTTGCCGTAGGTCATCAGCCCCTCCAGGGCGTACACGCCCAGGAGCAGGCCCAGCCCCGGCAGCAGACCGGCTGCCAGGCCGGGGGTCTTGTTCTTGGTCCAGTCGTACAGCTTGTCGATCTGCTCGCCCAGCAGCTCCGGCTCCGCCACGGCGCAGCCGATCAGCAGCAGGCAGAACAGGGCGCAGAGCAGGATCCAGGCCCACAGGGGCTTGATCTCCCGCAGCAGGCGCTTGCCGGTCTCGTCCAGCAGGCGGCGCTTGCCCTTCTTCTCTTTGGCTTCTTCGGTCTGTTCCAGTTCAAGATTTAATTCTGAGGAACTCATGCAATTTCACCTCCAGTCTGGGAGAGATAGATCTCCCGATAGATGGAGCAGCTCTTCAGCAGCTCCGCGTGGGTCCCGCCTCCCACCAGAACGCCGTCGGACAGGACGAAGATCCGGTCGGAGTGCATGGCGGAGACCACCCGCTGGGTAATGACGATGCGGGTCCTGCCCGCCAGCTTCTCGTTCAGGGCCTTGCGGACCCGGGCCTCGGTGATGAAGTCCAGGGCGGAGAAGGAATCGTCGAAGATATAGATGGGCGCGTCCTTGAGGATGGCCCGGGCAATGGCAAGCCGCTGCTTCTGGCCGCCGGAGACGTTGGTGGCCGCAGGCTCCAGCTTGAAGCTCAGCCCCTCGGGCTGCTCCCGGATAAAGTCCGCCACCTGGGCCAGCTCCAGAGCGGCCCAGAGCTCCTCGTCGGTGGCGTCGGGCTTGGCCATGCGGAGATTTTCCGCCACGGTCCCGGCGTAGAGCATGGACTTTTGCAGGGCGCAGGAAATGTTGTTCCGCACGTCCTTGGGGGACAGTGCCGCAGCGTCCTGCATTTCGGACGGGGCGTCGAGGGCGCCGCCCCCTACGGCGAAGCGGAGCTTGCCCTCGGTGGGCTGGCGGAAGGCCAGCAGGAGCTCCGCCAGGGTGGTCTTGCCGGAGCCGGTGCCGCCGATGACGGAGACCCACTCCCCTGCCCGGATATGGACGTCCACGTCGCTCAGGGCGGGCAGGGCGCTGCCGGGATAGGTGAAGCTGACGTGATCCAGGTCGATGGCGCCGGAAAAACGCCGGCCCTCGGCAGTGCGCGCTTCCTCAAGGCCGGTGGACCCGGTGATCTGGCCCAGGCGCTTGATCGCCACCCGGATATGGGGCAGCATAACGATATCGTAGGAAATGGCGATGATCGCGCCCAGGATGATGTTGATGTACTGAATGATGGCGAACACGTCGCCGGCGGTCAGGCCGCTTCCCCGCTCCATGCGGATCCCGCCCAGATAGACGATCAGCAGGGCTGCCGCGTTCAGCACGAATGCTGCCGCAGGATCGATGATCTCCATGCGGACGTTGGCGCGAATCAGATGCTCCGCCATGATCTTGGTGGAATCGGTGACGCGCTCATGGGCATTCTGCTCCCGGTTGAAGGCGCGGATGACCCGCACGCCCCGGAGCCGCTCCCGAACCAGGTCGTTCTGCTTGTCGCAGTAGTCGTCGGCCACGTCCCAGAGGTGCTCGATCTTCTTGCTCATCAGCATACCCGCGCCGATCAGCAGAGGCACGGCGCAGAGGATCACCAGGGAGAGGGTCACGTCCTTCCGCATACAGAGGAAGACGCCCCCCAGGAACATCAGCGGAATGATCAGGATGCTCCCGCAGAGGGAGGAAATGATCCAGGTCAGAGTTCCCACGTCATGGGAAAAACGAGTGACCAAATTGGAGGTACCGATCCGGCCCACCTCCGACAGGGTCATGGTGTGGACCTTGCGGAAAAGCGCGGAACGGAGATCCATGGTATAACCGGCCACAACGTGGTAGACCACCCAGTAACCGCCCGCCACAGAGGCAAGGCTCACCAGGGAGGTCGCCAGCATGATCCCGGCAATTTTCAGAATATAAGGGAAGGTATTCGTCTCGGCCGCGCCGTAGACGCCCTTGTCCAGCACGTTGGACATGAGGGTGGGCAGCAGCAGATCGCAGACTGCGGAAATCGCCATCAGCAGGGTCGCCAGGGCGATTTTGGCCTTAAAAGGCTTCAAATAGGATAGAATCTTTCTCATAGCAGTCCCCCTCCTTTCGGGGAATCATTGTTTCTGTGAATTATACTGTTCAGCAGGGTCGTAGTGGCCGCGCACCTGCGCGGCCATAAAGCCCCGAAAAGCGCTGTTCGCCATGGCCGCGCAGGTGCGCGGCCACTACGGAACAGGCCCGACTGAAAAGATACTTGTGTGTTATGAATCATCGTTTTGCAAGCGTTGCTTGCGTTGTTTATTTGTTTTCGCAATGCTTTTGGCCCATTCGCGCTTGCGGCGCAGGGCGGCCGCGTGGTCCTCGGCCTCGGCTTGGAGCTTTTGGTAGCTCTGCCAGCGGGCGGGGTCCAGCGCGCCGGAGGCAAGGGCCGCCTTTATCGCGCAGCCGGGCTCGCGCGTGTGACGGCAGTCGGAGAAGCGGCATTTTCCGAGGTACTGCTCCACGTCCGCAAAGGCCTCCGTCAGCCCCGCTTCCGCCTCGGCCATACCGAGCTCGCGCATGCCCGGCGTGTCGATGATCAGCGCGCCGCTGCGCAGGCGGATGAGCTGGCGGTGCGTGGTCGTGTGACGGCCTCTGCCGTCGGTCTCCCGGATCGCGCTGACGCGCATGAGCTCCTCCCCGGCCAGCGCGTTGACCAGGCTGGATTTGCCCACGCCGGAGGAGCCCAGGAAAACCAGGGTCTTTCCCGGCTGCAAACAGGGCGAAAGGCCGTCGAGCCCCTCCCCCGTGCGGGCGCTGACGACGTGTGTCTCCACGCCGAGGGCGACCCGCTCGAGCGCTGCCAGATACTGCCCGCGATCGGCGGCCAGATCGGCCTTGGTCAGCACGATCACCGGCGTTGCGCCGGACTGCCAGGCCAGCGTCAGATAGCGCTCCATCCGCGCGGGATTGAAGTTCTGGTTCAGCGACTGCAGCAGGAGCACATAGTCGAAGTTGGCCGCGACGGCCTGATCTCTCGGGATCGGGCCGGGCTCCCGGCGGGTAAAGACGCTCCGCCGGGGCAGGGTTGCCAGAATCTGACTGTCTCCGTTCTCGACGTAGTTCACCGCCACAAAATCGCCGACGGTGGGAAACAGCTCGTCTCCGGCGTAGTATTCTTTTGTTTTCAGGCGTGCGTAGGTCATGCCCTGCGCACAGACGATCTCATACCGCTCCTTGTGCTGGGCGGTCACTCTGGCCGGAATCCCCGGCAGGTTTTCTATATTCGGCACCTGGCCGTAATCAGATAACAGCAAGCTTTTCCCTCCATTTTCCATTCGATTTCCCTGCGTTATTCCTGAAAATGGGCGCAAAAATACCGCAGCGAAGCAGCTCCCATCATGGCTGCATCCTGCGGTTGCCATATATCTGAAAGTTACCCTACCCGGCGCAACGAAAACAAGGGTATCCCCCCGATCCGATTCGCCCCCTATTCAGTTTACGCGGTAACGACCTCGCGATTTTTCAGCATCATAATAAAGGACATTGCAGAATTCTCCTTTCCCGCCCGCTCCTGCGGACGCTTCGCCATGGACTATATCACACGCAGCCGTGTTTGTCAAGTCACTATTTTCAGTTTTTTTCATTTTTTTGAAAAAGCATTGGCGTTAGTCGCAAAGTGAGGACGTATTTCGTGGAAATACATCTACGCCGAAGAAAGCACCAGCGACCAGTCACCAGTCACCAGTCACTAGTCACTATTGCCCGGTACGTACAGCGCACCGTGTAATTGTGTCTTTGAGGTCCTCAAATTGCAACTAACACGAAAGCATTATTTCTCCGCGCTGTTCTCCCCTGCCGAAATGCTGCAAAGAACTCAAAAACCCCCGGGGAAACCCCGGGGGCCTTTGAGAAAAGAAGAGAAGAAATGAAAAGTACAGCGGCTTTATCCTTGATGTCGCTTTCACTTACAGTTGCATCATACCCTCCATTTATGAACAGGATATGAATTCGTTGGAAACAAATCATAAACCTTTTGTAAATTAAGTTTTTCTCGTTTGAACGCGCTCCGGACGCGCCAAAACGGGGCTCGTCAGGCTTCCGCTGCGCGCCGTTCCAACGCCTCTATCACGCCTGCAATGCTGCCCTCCGCACAGGGTCGGACCAGGGTGCAGCAGCCCAGTGCCTTGACTGCCGGCGCACAGTCCTCCGGCGCAAAAGCCAGGTCCGCCGCCTGCAGCATGGAGGCGTCGTTCATGGCGTCTCCGACGCAGACCAGGGTCTTCCGGCCAAGCCGTTTGGCCAGGGTGCCGGCAGCGTTTCCCTTTCCGGCGTTCCGATCCTGCAGGTCGATGATCTTCATCGCGGCCCGGTCCGCCCGCAGCATCGGCCAGTCTCGCATGATCTGCGCCTGGCACGCGCCGAAGCAGGCGTCCTCCTCCGGGCTGCCCCGGAAGAACTGGCTGACCCCGTTTTCGGTGAACGGGCCGAAGAGGGCAAGCTTGTGATAGCGCTCCGGCGCCTCGGCCACGGAGACCGTCCGGAACGCCACGCCCATGGCCCGGTAGAACGCCTCGCGGGGCTCGTTCTCTCCAATCAGATAGTGGACGTCCACCCCCTGGACCTCCAGGAAAAGCGTCGGGAAGGTCCCGACCAAATACTCCAGCAGTTCCCGGCCCGTCGACATCCAGACGCTCTCGGTGAGCGTTTCGCTGTCATAGTCGTACACCGCCGCACCGTTATAGAGGATCAGCGGCGCGTTGGTGGGGATCTGCGTCAGGTAGGGGCGGTACATCGGGACGCTGCGCCCGGTCCCGACGGTGAAAAGCCCGCCCTGCTCCATAAAGCGCCGGATCGCATTTAGGTTCGCCGTGGGGATTGAACTGTCCGGTGCGGTCAGCGTCCGGTCAAAATCGGAGACCAGCAGAATATCGGAAAAATCTCTCATTGTGTTTCTTCCTCGTTTTCAAGCGCAGGCTCATCCGCCGGGACCGCCACCGCGTACATCAGACTGTCAAATTCCGGCGGCACGGCGGTCAGACCGTCTTCCACGACGCGCAGGCCGGCTCGGTTCAGCTCCTCCCGCAACGTCCGGAACCCGACAATGCGGCAGCTCGTAGCTGCTACGGTCACCGGACCGCTCGGATGCTCCCGCGTGCGGGGCAGAAAAGCCTCCGCAGGGTCGCTGCGATACTCCCGTTCGCCGTCCCCCATTGAGCAAAGCAACGCCTTCCCGGTTCCGGGCGTCAGGCAATCGCGCACGAAACGCAGAAACGCCTGCCGCTCCGTATCCTCCACCAGCATGTGAAGCACGGCGACCGCGTAGACGAAGCGCCACTGCCCGGGCGCAGGGTCGCGGACACAGTCCAGCACCCGATAGCGCTCCGCGTGGGCCGGATCCTTGGCGCGGCACCAGGCCACCGCCTCCGCGGAAACGTCCGCCGCAGTCAGATCCCTTCCGGCAGCCAGCAGGGGACGGGCGTCCCGTCCCTCTCCGCAGCCGAGCTCCAAAACCGTCGCAGTCGGGTCCGGTGCAAATCGCGCAAGCATCTCCCCTACGATCGGCGTCGGCACGTCCGCGGTCCAGGACAGGCCCTTTTCGTGGACCGTCCGATAGCGTTCGTCATAGGCTTCATAATACTGACGCATTTCATATTCTCCCGTTTTCCCGTTCCCAAAAACGCCGGCCGCGCCTCTTGGTTCGTTTGCTGTTTTCTTTTGCCCATGATACCCTCGCCAATCGCTGTTGTCAACGAAAAAAACTTGAAAAAAGCAACAAAAAAAGATTGCAATTTCGTAACAGAGGGTATATACTAAGAGCGAAGTGGATGAAAATGGATTAAAGTTCCACAAATTCCCACAAAAAACGGCACAGTGGAGGAGGTGAGCAGGATGTTCGGCAAATTTACGCACAACGTGGACCCCAAGGGCCGCTTGTTCGTTCCGGCCAAGCTCCGGGAGGAGCTGGGCGACGTATTCTACGTCATGATCGGTCTGGAGAACAGCCTCATGGTCTTCCCCGAGTCCAAATGGGAACAGGTCAACGAGAGCTTCAACTCCGTCCCGCTCTCCGATTCCGGCGCCCTGCGCTACATCCGCTCCAACGTCGCCCGCTGCGAACCCGACAAGCAGGGCCGCTTCGTTCTTCCGCCCATCCTGCGCAAATACGCCAACCTGACCAACGACGTGACCTTCCTGGGACAGGGCGATCACGCGGAGATCTGGGACGCCGATGCTTACAACGCCAAGGAAGCCGCCTGGCTGGCCAATTCGGATAATCTGGCGACTGCCCTGAAGGAGCTGGGACTGTAATGGACTTCCATCACGTTTCGGTCCTGCTGGACGAATCCATTGAGTCCCTGAACATTCGCCCCGACGGGATCTACCTGGACGGTACGCTGGGCGGCGCGGGCCATTCCTCCGAAATCGCCAAGCGACTGACAAGCGGCATCTTGATCGGCGTGGACCGGGACCCCAAGGCTCTGGCAGCCGCCGAGGAACGACTGGCTCCCTGGCGTGACCGGGTCAGGCTGGTACATTCCAATTTTCGGGAACTGGACGCGATTCTGGACGGTCTCGGCATTCCCGCGGTCGACGGGATCCTGCTGGACCTGGGCGTCTCCTCGCCCCAGCTCGATGAAGCCATCCGCGGCTTCAGCTACATGGCCGACGCCCCGCTGGACATGCGGATGGATCCCTCCGATCCCCTGACGGCCTGGGAGGTTGTCAACCGCTGGCCGCAGGAGGAACTGCGGCGGATCCTGTTCAGCTATGGAGAAGAACGCTACGCCCCGCTGATTGCCGCGGCCATTGTCCGGCAGCGGGAACAGGCTCCCATCGACACGACCCTCGCGCTTGTGGACGTGATCCGCAGCGCCATGCCCCAAAAAGCCCTGCGAGAAAAGCAGCATCCCGCCAAGCGCAGCTTCCAGGCGATCCGCATCGCCGTCAACGACGAGCTCGGCGCGGTGGACGGCGTCATGAGCCGGGCCATTGCAAGGCTGAATCCCGGTGGACGGCTGGCCGTTATCACCTTCCACTCTCTGGAGGATCGGATCGTGAAAAACGCCATGGCGGAGGCAGCCAAAGGCTGCACCTGTCCCCCGGAATTTCCGGTCTGTGTCTGCGGCAAAAAGCCCACGCTGAAGCTGATTGCCCGCAAGCCCATCACCGCAGGCGAAACAGAACTCGAACAAAATCCCCGCGCCCGAAGCGCAAAGCTGCGCGTCGGCGAGCGGATCTGACCCGGATCAGACGCATCCGGCACTGAAACACCAATTCCAACACTGACAAACGGAGGAACGCAAAATGCCCGATCAGGAATACAAGTTCAACTTTAACGGCAGCGCGGCCTACGACGTTCGCGCCACAGCGGTCCCCCGCCCGCGGCCTGCCAGGCTGCCTGAGGAAAAGCCGCTTCCCCAAGCGAAGCATCATCCGAAACCACGGCTTGCAATCGCACCCCTGGCCGTAGCAGGCTTGCTCGTTGTGGCCGCGCTTCTGCTGATGGTGGTTTACAGCTACGTTCAGCTCTACGAAGCCACGGATCGTGCCGGTGAACTGACCCAGCAGCTCTCCGCGGCAAAGGCCGCCACCGAGAAAATCCGCTCCACCTACGAAAGCCGCATCGACCTGGCACAGATCGAAGTCAGAGCCAGAGAGTTGGGCATGACGCAGCCCTCTACACGCCAGACCGTCTATCTCAACATCGTCGGCGCAGACCACGCAGAGGTCCTGCAGGTCGATCGGCGCAGCTTCGCAGAAAAGGCCTGGGACGCCCTGACCGGGAGCTTCAACGGCGTGCTGGAATACTTCCATTGAACCAGTCATATAACCGAAAGGGGCGCGCACCCGGGTGCCGCCCCTTTTTCAAACTTATACCTCAACTCATAACTCATAACTCATAACTCTTATCGGGGGTGCCCGTTTTGACGAAGAAATCAAAAATCAAGCTGCTCAAGCAGACGGTGCCGGTTTACGACCGGGAAAAGGCAGGCCACGGGGTACTGCGGCGCACGACCTTTATCATGGTCTTCTGCGGGATCCTGCTGTTCATTCCGCTGATTTGGCAGTTGTTCCAGTTGATGATCGTGCAGCACGACGAATTTGAGAGCGACGCCATCAGCAACCAAACCCGCTCCACCACCGTCTCTGCAGACCGCGGCGTGATTTACGACTGCAACATGAACATCCTCGCCGCCTCCAAGACTGTGGAAAACGTCTTCATCGACCCCTGGGAGATCCACAATTCCGTGGACGAAAAAGATGAAGCAAAAAAAGAGGCGAAATGGAAAGCCAAGGTAGATCTGATCGCCAACGGGCTCGGCGCGATCCTTGACGTGGACGCCGACTTCATCCGGGAAAAGGCCGCCATGCTGAACCGCCGCTATGAGGTGATTGCACGGAAACGGGAGCCCGAGGAGGCCGACGCAGTCCGGAAGTTCATCACCGACAACGATCTCACAGGCATCCATCTGGAATCCGACTCCAAGCGCTACTACCCCGCCGGGACCACCGCGGCGCAGGTCATCGGCTTTACCAACGCTGAGAACCGCGGCGGTGACGGGCTGGAGGCTTACTACGACGACGTGCTCCAGGGAACAGCCGGCGCGGTCATCACGACGCGCGGCAACTATGAGACCCAGATGCTCTACTCCTATGAAAAGTATTACGAGGCGACCGACGGCAACTCGCTGGTGCTGACCATCGACTCCACGGTGCAGATGTATCTGGAAAAAAACCTGAAAGCCGCCATTGAGAAATACGACGTGCAAAACGGCGCCTTCGGCATTATCATGGACGTAAACACCGGCGCGATCCTGGCCATGGCCATCGAAGGCAGCTATGACCCCAACAACTACCTGGAGATTATGGATCTCAGCGCGCTGGAAAAGCTGGCAGAGATCGACGACGAGCTCAAGCGGCACAACACCAATACCCCGGCCTATCGGGAGCTGGTCCAGCAATATAACAGCGCCGTGGCGACCGCACGGCTCAAACAGTGGAGAAACCGCTGCGTCTCCGACGGCTATGAGCCCGGCTCCACCTTCAAAACCATCACGCTGGCTGCCGCGCTGGAAGAGCAGGCGGTCAACGAAAACACCAGCTTCTATTGCGCCGGGCACAAGGACTACGTAGACCGCGAATCCACCCTTCACTGTTGGAAGACCGAGGGCCACGGCTCGGAAAGCCTCGCCAAGGCCCTGCAAAACTCCTGCAACATTGCCTTCGCCGACATCGGTATCCTGCTGGGCGGCGACAAGCTCTACGACTACATCGACGCATTCGGGCTGCTTGAAAAGACCGGCATCGACATGTCCGGCGAGGCAATGGGCGTCTTCCATTCCAAGGCCAAGCTCATGGAGAACGCGCAGCTCACCACCGTGGCCTTCGGCCAGTCTGTCAAGCCCACCCCGATTCAAATGGTCCGCGCCATCGCCGCTGTCGTGAACGGCGGTTATGTGCTCAAGCCCTACGTGGTCTCCGAGGTCCTCGACGAGAACGGCAACGTGGTGGAAAAGCACGGCAAGACCGTCATCCGCCAGGCCATCAGCGCCGATACCTCCAAGGAAATGTGCAAGCTCATTGAATCCGTCGTCACCGACGGCACCGCAGGCAACGCCAAGCTGCCCGGCTTCCGGATCGGCGGCAAGACCGGCACCTCCGAAAAGCTGGACGTCTACGACGAAAACGGCCAGCAGACCGACGACCGTATCGTCTCCTTCGTGGGCATCGCCCCGATGGACAATCCGCAGTATATCTGTCTGGTCGCGCTGGATACGCCCAGCCGCAAGACCGGCATCTATATCTCCGGCGGCGTGATGGCCGCCCCCGTCGTCCGCGACATCTTTGCCGACACCCTGCTGTATCTGGGCGTGCAGCCTGACTACACCGGCGTGGACATGAGCACGGTCAACATCCCGATGCCCGACGTGCGCGATCTGACGGAGACGGAAGCTGCCAGTATTCTGGCTGAGAAAAGTCTCAATTATGTAACTGTGGGCAGCGGCGGCACCGTGACCGGGCAGATCCCCGCACCGAATGAAATGCTGCCCGGCAACTCCAGGGTCATCCTCTACATGGGTGAGCCGGTTCCCATCGAATACGTAACGGTTCCGGATCTCAAGGGAATGCACCCGGGCAGCGCACGCGCAACCATGGAAAATTCCGGTCTCTATTTGCAAACCAAGGGCTCGAGCTGGGACTACGCCGTGGTCACCGACCAGGAGCCCGCCGCCGGCACGGAGGTGCCGCGCGGCACGACGGTCACGGTCGAGCTGACGGACCAGACGGCGTTGGACTAAGTTATGATTGCAATTCAAGCGTTCTTTTGATATAATAGGCCGAAATGCGTTAAAAGCACACAGCAATCCTGACTCTGCCTGAAAGAGGAGAAGAAATGAAACTCTCTGACCTTTTACAAGATATTCCCGTTCTGGAATCCACCGCCGATCTCGATGCCGAGATCACCGGCGTCAGCTATGACTCCCGGCGTGTGGAAGCGGGGCACATGTTTGTTGCAATCACCGGCTATGCAGCCGACGGACACCGCTTTATTCCCATGGCCCTGGACCGCGGCGCAGTCTGCGTGCTCTGCGAACGGAAGCCGGAGGGAGACATTCCCTTCGTGCGCGTGCCCGATACGCGCGTCGCGCTTGCGATCCTCGGCGCAAACTGGTTCGGTCACCCGGCAGAGAAAATGACCATTCTGGGCGTGACCGGAACCAACGGGAAGACCACCGTGACTTATCTGCTCAAATCCGTGCTGGAGCAGACCATCGGGGCCAAGGTCGGCTTGATCGGGACGATCCAGAACATGATCGGCGATCGCTGCCTGCCCACGGAGCGCACCACCCCGGAGAGCTTCGACCTTCAGGGGCTTTTCGCCGAAATGGCTGAGGCCGGATGCACGCACGTGGTGATGGAGGTCTCCTCGCACGCCCTGTATCTGCATCGCGTGGACTGCATTCCCTTTGCCGTCGGCGCGTTTACGAATCTGACCGAGGATCACCTGGACTTCCACAAGACCATGGAGGCTTACCGGCAGGCCAAGGCCCTGCTTTTCCGCCGCAGCGGGTTCAGCGTCTTTAACGTTGACGACGAAATGGTTGCCAAAACCGTACCCGAGGCCGCCTGCTGGACTCTGACTCTGTCAGCCGCAGGACGCGAAGCGGACCTTAGCGCCGGCGACATCGAGCTCGGCGCGGATCACGTCGCGTTTACCGCCAATTACAAAGACCGTTCCTGCCCTGTCCGGGTCGGGATCCCCGGCGGCTTTACCGTCTATAACGCATTGACCGTTCTGGGCATGGCAATCGGTCTGGGAATCCGTCCGGAGGCTGCCGCAAAGGCGCTCGGCCGTGCCGAAGGCGTCAAGGGTCGGCTGGAAGTCGTCCCCACGCCCGGAACCGATTACACCGTTCTGATCGACTATGCACATACCCCGGACGCGCTGGAAAACGTGCTGCGCTCGGTCCGCGGCTTCTGCAAGGGACGGCTCATCGCCGTTTTCGGCTGCGGCGGAGACCGGGATCCGATCAAGCGTCCCATTATGGGCAAGATCGGCGTCAAGCTGTCGGATCTGGCCATCATCACCTCCGACAATCCCCGCACCGAGGACCCCGATAAGATCATCGCCGACATCGTCAAGGGCACGCAGGGGCTTGAAAAGTCCTTCCTGGTCGTGGAAAACCGCCGGGAAGCCATCGCCCGCGCCATGCGGGAGGCCAAGGCCGACGACGTGATTGTCCTGTGCGGCAAGGGCCACGAGACCTACCAGATCATCGGAACGGAGAAGACGCACCTCGACGAACGGGAGGAAGTCGCAAAGCAATTGACAATTGACAGGTGACGGTTGACAATTGTTGGAGGGATGATTCATGCTTACTCTGAAACAGGCTGCCGCCTGGTGCGGCGGCAAGGTTTTACCGGAATATGAAGCCGTCGCCTTTCAGGGTGCGGAAAACGACTCGCGGAAAATTCAGCCGGGGCAGCTCTTTGTGGCGCTGAAGGCCGCACGGGACGGCCACGACTTCATCGGAAAGGCCATGGAAGCCGGAGCATCTGCGGCCCTGGGCGAGCGGCAGCTTCCCGGCGTGCCGATGCTCGTCGTTCCCGACAGTCTCGCTGCCTTGCAGCAGATCGCCGCAGGCTGGCGCTCCACGCTGACCAAGACCCGCTTCATCGGTCTGACCGGCAGCGTCGGCAAGACCACCACCAAGGAAATGACTGCTGCCTGCTGCGCCGCCGTCTACCGGACACAGTGGACACAGCAGAACTTCAACAACGAAATCGGCGTTCCCCGGACCCTGCTGGATCTGGAAGCCGCCACGGAAACGGCGGTCGTGGAGATGGGCATGAACCACGCCGGGGAGCTCTCCGTGCTCACCCGTTTGGCTCGCCCAGACATCGCCGTCATCACAAACATCGGCTCCATGCACATTGAAAATCTCGGCTCCCGCGAGGGAATCTGCCGGGCAAAGCTGGAAATTCTGGAGGGGCTTGCCCCGGACGGCGTGGCCGTCCTCCATGGCGACGAGCCCCTGCTCCGGGCCGCCGCCCCCGCCTGCCGGACCCTGTGGTTCGGTCTTGGCCCGGACAACGATCTGCGCGCCGAAAACGTCCAATTATCACCCACGGGTTCCGTCTTTACCGCTGTCGGCTTCGGTCAGCAGGTGCGCGTCACCCTTCCCGCCCCCGGCAGTCACAACGTCGTCAACGCGCTGGCCGCCATGCTGGCCGCGCACTGTGCGGGCGTGCCGCTGGAAACCGCGGCAAGGGCGCTGGGAAGCTTCGTCAACACCGGCGACCGGCTGCGCACCTACGAGCAGGCCGGCTACACCGTGATCGCAGACTGCTACAACGCGGGACCGGAATCCATGCAGGCAGCCTTTACCGTCCTGCGCAGCCTCCCCACGCAGGGACGGCGGATCGCGGTGCTTGGCGACATGCTGGAATTGGGGGACTTCGCCCCCGCCGCCCATCGCAGGGTGGGCGAACAGGCCGCCGCGGCTGCGGACAGGATCCTGGCCTACGGTCCCCTGTCCCGGGAGCTGGTGGCCGCCGCAGGCGACAAGGCCCTGCATTTCGACGACCGGGAAGCCCTGCTTGCCGCGTTGCAGGCCGAAGCACGGCCCGGCGACGTGCTGCTGTTCAAGGGCAGCCACGGCATGCATCTGGAACAGGTTTTGGACAGCTTTTTCACGCGCTGAACCCTGAACTCTGAACTTTTGATTACTTTTCAACACACGGAGGAATCCCCATGAAAGACGGACAGATTCTGACAACCATACTGATGATCGTTCCCTGCTTTTTGATTGCGCTGGTGGCAGGCCGCTTCCTCATTCCCTGGCTGCGGGCGATGAAGGCGGGGCAAACGATCCGGGAGGTCGGGCCGAGCTGGCACATGAGCAAGACCGGCACCCCGGCCATGGGCGGTCTGATCTTCATTCTGACCTCCCTCATCGGCACCGTCGTCATGGGCTTCGTGTTCGGCACCTGGACCTCGGCGCTGGTCTTCGCCTTCGCCCTTGTCTTCGGTGCAATCGGCTTTCTGGATGATTTCTTCAAGGTCAAAAAGAAGCAGAACCTCGGCCTCACTGCCCTGCAAAAGCTGCTGCTGCAATTGGCGGCTTCGGCCCTTTACCTCTATATTCTCTACCGTTCCCACCATCTGACGGCAACCCTCTGGCTCCCGTTCTCGACGGTTGCCTGGTCCATTCCCATCTGGGTCTATATTCCCTTTGCCGTTTTCGTCATCGTCGGAACCGTGAACGCAGTCAATCTGACCGACGGCATCGACGGTCTCGCCTCCGGCGTGACCGTGCCGGTCATGATCTTCTTCCTGGTCACGGCCATTGCGATCAAGAAGGCCGAACTGGCCATCCTGCCCGCTGCCCTGCTGGGCGGTCTGGGCGGCTTCCTCTGCTACAACTTCCATCCTGCCAAGGTCTTCATGGGCGACACCGGCTCTCTGTTTTTGGGCGGCGCGGTATGCGGCCTGGCCTTCGCGTTGGATATGCCCCTGATTCTGATCCTGGTGGGACTGGTTTACATCGTGGAGACCGTGTCCGTCATTTTGCAGGTGGGCTATTTCAAGCTGACCAAGCACCTGTGCGCCGACCACCAGGGCAGACGCATCTTTAAGATGACCCCCATCCACCATCATTTTGAAATGTGCGGCTGGAGCGAGATCAAGATCTGGATCGTCTTCGTCAGCGTGAGCGTCGTCATGTGCGTGATTGCGTATCTTTCCACCGCCCCGCTTCGTTAATCGTAAAAGGAGGTCGTCTGGCCTTGCTCAAACACAATCGGCCGGAGCTGCGGCAGTCACAGCAAAGCGCTTCCGGCATTCTGGACCTTCCCTTCCTGCTGCTGGTAGTTCTGCTCACCCTCGTCGGACTTCTGATGATGTTCTCCGCCAGCTATGCCCGTGCCAAATGGGATACCGGAAATTCCGCCTACTACTTCGTTCGGCAGGCGGGCTTTGCCGCAATCGGCATCGGGATCATGCTGGTGGTCGGCAAGCTGAACTACTTTATCTGGTATCGCACGGCTCTGCTAATCCTCGCAGGCTCCATTCTCCTGCTGATTCTGGTTCCCATCGCAGGCGTGACCGTCAACGGCGCAAAGCGCTGGATCCAAATCGGGCCGATCCAGTTCCAGCCCTCCGAAATCGCAAAGCTGGGGATGGTTCTGGCCTTCGCCGCGATGATGTCCGTCTGGCAGGACAAGATGGAAAGCTTCCAATATGGCGTAATTCCCTATGCGGGAATTATGGTCGTCATTGCAGGGCTGTTGTTCCTGGAGCGCCACCTCTCTGCCACACTGATCATTCTGCTGATCGGCGCGATGATGATGCTGATCGGCGGCACAAAAAAGCAGTGGCTGGTTCTGGGGCTTTTGCTCGGCGTACTTTTCGTGTACGTTTACGTGAACACCAAGGGCTACGCCAGCGACCGAATCACCGCCTGGAAGGATCCCTGGAGCGATCCTCTGGACAACGGCTACCAGGCCATCCAGTCCCGCTACGCCATCGGCTCCGGCGGGTTTTTAGGCCTTGGATTGGGCCGCAGCCGTCAGAAATACCTGTACCTGCCCGAAGAACACAACGACTATATCTTCGCCATCGTCTGCGAGGAGCTGGGCTTTGTCGGCGCGATCGGGATCCTGCTGCTGTTTGCGATGCTGATCCTGCGCGGTTACTGGATCGCCATTCACGCCCGGGACCGCTTCGGCACGCTGGTCGTGGCAGGTTTGACGACCAAGCTGGCTGTTCAGGTCTTTTTCAACATCGGCGTCGTCTCCGGCCTGCTGCCTCCGACCGGCATTTCCCTGCCCTTCTTCTCCTACGGCGGCACCGCCCTGATGCTCCAGCTCTTTGAAATGGGGATCATTCTGGCCGTATCCCGCTGGTGCGTCAACCGGGACAGCGTCGGAAAAGCGAAAGCGTAGTTAGAATGCCTTCTGCAATTCTCTCCGAAAGGAGCTTTCTATGAACGTCGTCTTCACCTGCGGCGGGACCGCGGGACATATCAACCCGGCCATTTCCGTGGCGAATCTGCTCCGGGAACGGAAGCCGGAAACGAATATTCTCTTCGTCGGCGCGGAGGGCGAAATGGAGACCGAGCTGGTTCCCCGCGAGGGCTTCCGGCTGGAAACCATCAAAATCTCCAGCTATCGGCGCAAGCTGACGCCCAAAGGCATCTGGCACAACGTCGTCACTCTGAAAAACCTCCAGGACGCAAAGCGGAAGGCGGACCGGATCATCCATGACTTTCAGCCTGACGTGATCGTGGGCACCGGCGGTTACGCCTCCTTCCCCATGCTGCATCAGGGGGCAAAGCGCGGAATCCCCACGGCGGTACACGAGGCCAATGCCATGCCCGGTCTCACTACCCGGATGGTGGCCGACACGGCCACGCGGATCATGGTCTGCTTTGAGGAGAGCAAGGCTCACTACAAGCACCCGGAACGGGTTCAGGTGGTTGGCATGCCCGTTCGGCAGGCCTTCCTCTACACGACCCGCGCCGAGGCCCGAAAACGGCTCGGTCTGAACGACGAGCTCCTGCTGATCTCCGCATGGGGCAGCCTCGGAGCCCGCGAAATGAACAAGCGGATCGCCGACTTTTTTACGCTGGAAGTCCGGGACGGCTGTCCCTGGCACCACGTCCACGCCACCGGCTCCTTCGGCTGGCGCTGGATGCCGGATCTGGTCAAGGAAAAGGGCGTGGATCTCTCCGCCCATCCCGAGCTGGATATGCGCGAATACATCCACAATATGCCGGACCTCATGGCCGCGGCGGATTTAATCATTACGCGGGCAGGCGCCTCCTCCCTCAACGAAATTGAGGCCGCCGGAACGCCCTGCATCATCGTCCCCTCCCCCAACGTCACCGACAACCACCAGGAGAAAAACGCCCGCGTGCTGGAACGCAACGGCGCGGCCGTCGTCCTGCTGGAAAACGGCCTCACGGCGCAGGCGCTCTATGACGCCGCCAAGGCGCTGCTGGCCGACGCCCCCAGGCGTAAGGCCATGCGGGAAAATCTCCAAAAAATGGCCGTCGTGGACAGCGCGGAGCGGATCTACGCGACGATTCTGGAACTTGCAAAACAATAAACCTGCACGCAACACGTCCTCTCTGCATAGAATGGAAAAACGACTATGCAAGGAGGTCGGTCATTGGATACCATTTATATCACCGGCGGCAGACCGCTGTCCGGGACGCTGGCAGTCCAGGGCAGTAAAAACGCCGTGCTGCCGATCCTGGCCGCTACGGCGGCCATCCCGGGGCGCTTCGTGCTGAGCAACTGCCCGGCCATTCGGGACGCGGCAGTGACCCGTTCCCTCTTGGAGCATCTGGGGCTTCGGATCACGGAAGCGGACACTTGTCTGATCGTGGACAGCAGAGGGCCCATCCGCGCTGTTCCCGAGGCAGCGCTGGCCTGTCAGCTCCGATCCTCCGCATTGCTGCTCGGCGCTCTGCTGGCCAGGCTCGGAGAGGCGGAGATTTCCCTGCCCGGCGGCTGCGTGCTGGGGCAGCGGCCGCTGGATTACCATCTCGACGCGCTGGAGCGCTTAGGCGTGAAAATCCGCCGTGAAAACGGCCGTCTGCTCTGCAAGGGGCGGCCCAGAAGCGGCACCGTGATCTTCCCCTATCCCAGCGTCGGCACGACGGAGAATCTGATGCTTGCCGCACTTGGCGCAAACGGTCCCGTCCGCCTCATCGGCGCGGCGCGGGAACCGGAGATCCGTGATCTGGCCGTCTTTCTCACAGCCTGCGGCGCAAAGATCACCGGCGCGGGAACGCCCTGCATCCGCATCGAACCCGCCCCCCTGCACGGAGCGGCCCATCGCATTCTTCCCGATCGGATGGAGGCCGCTACCTGGCTCTGCGCCGCTGCCGCGACCGGCGGGACCTTAACGCTGACAGATCTGATCCCCGATCAGCTTCGCGCCGTTTTGCAGGTGCTGCGGCTGGCCGGCTGTGAGATCACGGAGGCAGACGCCGAGCTGACCGTTCGCGCCGGTCCCCTGCACGCCCCGGGCGCTGTCGTCACAGGGCCCTATCCCGCGTTCCCCACAGATGCGCAGGCGCCCGTCATGGCCGCCCTGCTGCGCGCCTCCGGCTCCACTCTGTTCCGGGAAACCGTTTTTTCCGATCGCTTCCGCCACGTTCCGGCACTCTGCGCCATGGGCGCGCAGATCGAGACAGCGGGAGACCTGGCCAGCGTCCGCGGCGTTCCCGCTCTGCACGGAGCCGAGGTCAGCGCAACGGATCTGCGCGGCGCGGCCGCCACCGTCATCGCAGCCCTCGCCGCAGAGGACGAAAGCATCATTCACGACGCCCGGCATCTGGACCGTGGTTACAGCTATTTCCCGGAGCGGCTGCGTCAGCTCGGCGCAGAAGTCCATGCAGAATAAATCATTTTAACTTTTCCTTCTCAGCTTTTACGGAAACAGAGGAGACAGATATGGAACAAGACAAAAGGCGTCCGACCGAACGCGGAAGGACTACCGTGTCGAGAGAACGCCCGCAAGGCCCGTCCTCCCGGCCGAGAAACACCCGTCCCAGAACCGGAAACGCCGCAAGCCGCGAAGCGGCCAGGCGGGAACGGCTCGCCCGCGAGGATCGGGCCGCACAGACGGAGGAGCCCGACCGGGCGCCGCGGGAACGGCGCAGACCCGAACCGGAACGGGACGCGCCGCAGTGGAGGCGAAAAAAAGCCTCGAAGCCCCATCGGGTCTACAACACGAACTTTGGCTTCAAATTCATCGTGATGCTGGCAGTCGTGGCCGTCATCGTGCTGAGCATGATTATTTTCTTCAAGGTCAAGCATATTGAAGTCATCCTTCCCACAGGGGAAAACGGCGCGAAGGCTTACTACACCGCCGAGGAGATCATCGAAGCCTCCGGCATCAATCTTGACGAAAACCTGCTGAGTCTCAGCAAGGCCACCGTCGCGGCAAAGATCCACGCCGCCCTGCCCTACGTCAACGACATTCAGGTCAAAAAGCAGCTTCCCGGAACGGTGATCATCTCCTTCACCGAATTCGACGTCACCTACGCGATTCAGGACGAAGCCGGCAACTGGTGGCTGATGAGCCGCGAGGGACGGATCCTGGAGGCCACGACTGAAAAAGAGGCCAAGACACACCTGTACGTCACCGGCATGCCGATCCAGGTCCCGCAGGTGGGCGATACCCTTCAGGCCGCCGCAACCGAAGGCGCGGATATGTCGGAAATTGCCGCCAAACAGGCCGTCGTGCGTGAGATCATCCCCGCTCTGGAGGGAACCGTCTTCGTCAAGCAGATCGACCGTGTGGACGTGAGCACCTCCTACGACCTGGTCCTCTGGTGGGACGCGGACCGCTATAAGATCCGCCTCGGCACCACGGAGAATCTGACCTACAAGCTGCAATTTCTCCAATCCACGCTGGAAAACAGCGAAGTGCAGCACCGCTCCGGCATCATCGACCTGACTTTCCAGGAAGACGACAAGGTGCACTTTTTGGAGTTCCGCTAAAAAGTTTCAAAATTTTTACAAAAAAACAGATTTTTCTATTGACCAAACGGGAAACGCGGGTTAAAATAGAACGGTATAAAAGCGAAAACTCTGCATACACTACGCTTCGGACACGTTCCAACGATTACAGATACATAGGAGGACGAACACATGGCAGAATACCCGGAAAAAGTTGTTAATATTAAGGTGATCGGCGTCGGCGGCGCCGGTAATAACGTTGTGAATCGGATGCTCAGTGCGGGCGTCGAGGGCGTTGAGTTCCTCGTGGTCAACACCGATCGTCAGGATCTGAATAAGTCCAAGTGCCCCAACAAGCTTCCCATCGGCGAGAAGCTCACCGGCGGCATGGGCGCCGGCTCCAAGCCCGAAATCGGCAAGAAATCCGCTGAGGAATCCCGGGCTGCGATCGCCAAGGCGCTTGAAGGCGCCGACATGGTCTTCATCACCGCAGGTATGGGCGGCGGCACCGGCACCGGCGCAGCTCCCATCATTGCCGATCTGGCCCACGAGGCCGGGATCCTCACCGTCGGCGTGGTTACGAAACCCTTCCGTTTCGAGGGCGCCAACCGTATGCGCCAGGCGGAGGCCGGCATCGCCGCCCTGTCCGACAAGGTGGATTCCCTGATCGTGATCCCCAACGATCGCCTGAAATACGTCACTGACCAGAAGATCACCTTTGCCAACGCTTTCGGGATCGCCGACGACGTGCTGAAGCAGGCCGTGACCTCCATCTCCGAGTTGGTCAGCTACTCCGAGCGCGTGATCATCAACCTCGACTTTGCCGACGTTTCCGCCGTCATGAAGAACGCGGGCCGGGCCCACATGGGCGTCGGCACCGCCTCCGGCCGTGACAAGGCCGAGCAGGCCGCCATGGCCGCCGTGGCCAGCCCCCTGCTGGAGACCTCCATCAACGGCGCGACCGGCGTTCTGATCAACGTGACAGGCTCTCAGGATCTGAGCCTGGACGACGTGGAGACCGCCTCCAACATCGTCATGGAAGCCGCCAACCCCGAGGCCAACATCATCTTCGGCGCCACCTTCAGCGAGGAGTTCGAGGAAGAGATGCGGGTCACCGTCATTGCCACCGGTTTTGACTCCCAACCCAAGGAAGAGGAGAAGCCCGAGCGCCGCGCTTTCACCAACCTGAACAACGACTTCGGCGCCCGTCCTGCCAACGCGCCCAGCGTCCCCAGCACGCCGGTCTCCCGTCCCGCTCCCGCGCCCGCTCCGGCTCCCGCCCCTGCTGACAACAGCGACATCAACGACATCGACGCGATTTTCTCCATTTTCAAGAAGTAAACGGCATATAGAAATCCCGCTGCGGTTGGTTCCGCAGCGGGATTTTTGATGGGTCAAATGATCAAACGCCGATTCCCTGTCTGTGCTTGACGCCCACGCAGAATCTGTGCAGGAGCACCGCGCAGCAGATCAGCGTCAGGCCGAGGATGCACAGCGGAACGTAAAGCATAAGAAGCTTCATGCTCGTTCCGAGCTTGACAAGCGTGAAGATTCCGACGCCCAGCTTCAGCACGCCGCTGAGGAAGGTCATCAGTGCAATCGGGGGGAGCCTCCAATAGGTCGTCTCGTCAAAGCGGAGCATTCCGCCGGCAACGGTGGACAACGCAACAAGCATGGAAAAACGAATCGCTTCAAAGGCGTAGACGACGATAAAGAAAATCGCACGGAAGACGTTCTCCCCGAACAGCAGCGGCACAATATGCGCGAGGCCGGTTTGCGTGGCTGCGTTTGAGGTCACCATTGTAATGGAATAGAACGCCGGTTTGGACAGGTCAAGCTCGAACAGCATCAGTCCCATGGTCAGCAGCGCGAAGATCGTAAGCAGAAAATAAAGCTTCTGGCCGACGCTGGCAAAGGAATGAAAACTGTTGAACCAGCCGATGTGGAAGGTAGGCTTCTTCCGGCTGACCGCAGAGCTGAAGAGCGACCACATGGACACGACCAGCCAGATCGCCATGCAGATATGAACGAAACAGCTGATCAGGAAAATCGTACGGCCGATTTTGTCATTGGAGAGTGAGGAATCAAAGTTGTTGGCCACAAGGATCTCGGTCATGCCGATACTCGCCTTGCCGAAGGTATAGCAGACGCCGCCCGCGTACAGGGTCGCCAGGATGGTGCTGAACAGCATCAGCGGCGTCTTTGCGAGCTTCCGCAGGAACTTGGAGACCGGAAGCGCATTGTCGTCAAGCTCCGCGTCGTCCCAGCGCTGGAACTCGTCCTTCCATTCGCTCTCATTCCGATTTGGCGCAAAGCCTTGCACTGCCTCAGTCTGACGATAACCCCCGGTCTGACCGGGAGCGGCAGGCTCGGAAAACTGGGAGCCGCAGTAGGGGCAGCGATTGCCTGTCATTTCGCCGCCGCAGTTTGGGCAATACATGGATTATCGGATCTCCTTTCCTTCAGCGCTGCATGACGCCCTTGTACACGCCAAGGCTCCGCATGCCGCCGCGGAACCGGAACAGCGTGAGCGCAAAACAGGCAGAAGCGACAGCATTCAGCAGCAGACTGACGCCGTAGAGAATTGCCGCGGTACGGCTGACAGACATCAACTGCATGATTTCATGCGGCGCGGTCAATGCTTCGACGCCGCTGATCAACGTAAAAACCGCACCAAGAATTGTTATCACGCCTACAAAGACGGAAACACGGTCGTCGGGCGCGCCGGTTCTGATCACGCGCTTGGCAGTCGCCAGAGTCTTGAACAGTTTGACAAAATAAACTGCGGCCAGCGTCAGGCCAACCAGCAACGAACCCAGGAAAATATAGAGGAATACCCGCAGTGTCACGTTCATTGAGGGGAACTCATATCCGCTGCGGTTTACCAGGTAATTAAACTCGTTTACCGCGTCCTGGAAGAAGCTGCTGTATTGATCGGACACAATCAGCATGACCAGAAGGACAAGCACGAATCCGAGTGCCAGAATCGCCGCAGTCATGTAAAACCCATAGAGCACCTGGAAGAAGGTCAGGCCGCCGGTGCTCATCCGTTCCTTGTTTTTCGCCGCAGCGGAGACGAACATGCTCCAAAGCGCAATTACGATCAGCAAATTCAGAAGCACGGTCACAAAGGAGCTGACGACGGGGCCGATGAGCTCACTTTCCATCGCTCTGCTTTTGTAATAGTCCATTGCGTCAAACGATGCGATGATGTTTTTGACGTTTATATATACGGTAAACACAAGGCTCAGGGAAAAGAACAGAACTGCCAGAAGATACACGGGCGAAGTGGCGATCTTGCGCAGCATCTGGATCGCAGGGGTCTGGCCGAGCGCGCCGACGGGCGCAGCCTGATAACTTGCTGCCTGACTGCTCGGCACATAGCTCGGATTGCGCGCATAGTCCTGGCTCGGGGCGGGATCCGTGTAATCGCTCTGCCTCGGTGCATAAGACTGAATGGGTGCGTAAGACTGATCCGGAGCGGCTGCGGGATCATTCGGCCTGGGTTCCGCGGGTTCGGCGTTCAGCTTTGTGCCGCAGTTGGGGCAGAACTTGCCCGAGGTCTCGCGGCCGCAGTTGGGACAAATCATTTCTGGTTTCCTCCTTTTCTCAGATAACCGTATTATACTCACTTTTTCCCCTGTTTGTCAATCCGCTTTTCGCGTCTCAGAGAAACGCAAGCGTCCCCGCTGCGGGATCCGCAGCGGGGACGCTTGCGTCAAATCATACTATTATCCGATAAAATGCTTTCAAAAGATTTGCGTCAGACGAGGCGGAGGACGCAGGCGGACTTGACGCCCGGCAAGGACGACAACGATGTATGGCACAGATCTGCCCGCAAAGATATGAAACGGTTTTATTGGATAATAGGATCAGATGCCGCGCATCCGGCGGACGCCGGAGGCGTTCATGAACAACACGATGGCGCCAAGGAACGACACGAGACCGCAGGCCAGAAGCGCGGAGTAATACAGAATGTTCTCGAAGCCCTTGCCGTATTTCACAAGCATATAGATGTTGCTTGCCATCAGCACGAGGCCGCTGAAAAGCGTCAGCACGCCGGCAGCCGCCACTCTTTTCTGCTGCGGGCCGCCGTAGCAGAGCATCCGAATGGACGAGCTGCACGCGGTAGAGAGCAGCGAGTTGCGGATCATGCCGCAGATGAACAGGACGCTGATCAGGATCAGGGTCGGGATCGAATCCTTGAACAGCAGCGTAGCAGGCTGGATGCCGGCGTGAGTTACGCCGTTTTGCGTCAGCGTGGAAACGACGTAAACAAATTCACTGCCGGATCGTTCTTTGATGATGAAGGCAAGCAGCGTAATCAACGCGGAAACAGTCAGCAGCGCAAGCATTCCCATGCGCGCTCTGAAGCAGGAGCGGCAGGCCTTGAGCGAGCCCATGGACCCGGCGGAAGCAAAGAGCATCCACAGGGCGACGGTCAGCCAGACTGCAACGACGATATGCGCGGCGCAGGTGACAAGGTTCAGAATCATACTGATTTTTCCGCTGGAGGCCGCGTATTTAAAGTAGTCTCCGATCCCGTCCAGCCAGGAAATGATTGCCTTGCCGCAGATGTAGCAAATACATCCGGCAGCCAGGGTCATCAGAAGTGCGCAAAGCAGCATCAGCGGCGAGCCGGCGTGCTTGCGCAGGAGCTGTGCGCCGGGAGATTGACCGACCATGCCGGCCGGAATGTCCTGGTAGCCGCCCGTCACCTGCTGGCCCGGGTTGAAGCCCTGGTTCGGGACGTAGCCCGGCTGGAAATTCTGGTTGTAGGCAGGGCCGGATTGATAAGTCCGGTTTTGCGCATAACCCTGGTTGGGCGCGTAGCCGGGCTGATAGCCCTGGTTTGGTGCGTAAGCCGGATTGTTGTATTCTTGATTGGAGGAATAGCCGGGAGTTCCGTTGCCTTGATTCTGTGCGTAGTTCTGGTTCTGATTGGAAGCGTAGCCTTGGTTGTTCGTCTGGGGCGCAGCGGGTTCTGCATTCAGTTTCGTGCCACAGCCTGGGCAGAATTTCCCATTCGCCTCACGGCCGCAATTTGGACAGATCATGCCTGGATTCCCTCCTTCTGATTGGATAAGTCCATTATAACCGCACAAGCCCCCGCTTGTCAATGTCTCTGACAAAAAACACTTGCATTTATTCAGGAATTGTTGTATAATACGGCAGAACTGAATCCCGTATCTCTTCAGGGCAGGGTGCGATTCCCGACCGGCGGTAACAGTCCGCGAGCCTTTGGGCAGACCCGGTGGCACTCCGGGACCGACAGTACAGTCTGGATGGAAGAAGATGCTGTTCATTGCACGGCAATGAATATGCCTGAAGACTTACAGACTTCAGGCATATTTTCTCATGGAGGTAATCATCTTGAAAGCAACAACTCAATTCATTCTCGTCTGCTTTGCCGTGGTGGCGGGGCTGCTGATCCTCGCGGCGCTGTTCGAACATTTCTTCTGCAAAAACCGGCTGCGCCTGTCCTCGCCGAAGTACATCACCACCGTGGCCGTCTCCGCCTCACTGGCCGGACTGCTCATGCTGTTGGAAACGCCGCTTGTCTTCCTGGCCCCCGAGTTCTATAAGATAGACCTTTCCGAACTGCCGGTCCTGATCTGCACCTTCTACCTCGGACCCGTCGCCGGTGTTCTGACCGAGTTCCTGAAGATCCTGCTCAAGCTTCTGTTCAAGGCCTCTTCGACGGCCTTCGTGGGCGAACTGGCAAACTTCTCCGTGGGCTGCGCTCTGGTTCTGCCCGCCTCGATGATCTATCACAGCATGCGGACGAAGCGTGCGGCCGTCGCAGGACTGATTGTCGGCACCTTGTTCATGTCGTTCTTCGGCAGCCTGTTCAACGCGATCTATCTGCTGCCCGCCTACTCCGAGATGTACCACTGGCCGCTGCAATCCATCGTGGCAAAGGGAACGGAAATCAACAGCCATATTACCGGCGTTTATTCCTTCGTGATCCTTGCGGTCGCGCCGCTGAATCTGATCAAGGGCACGGTGGTCAGCGTGCTGACCTTCCTGCTCTACAAGCGAATTCAACCGATCATGTTCAAGCGAAGCTGAGCATAAAAGAGCGGTATCAATTCATTCGTCCCTGCTCCGTAGTGGCCGCGCACCTGCGCGGCCATGGCGCGAGGCGCTCTTCGGTTTTTTTATGGCCGCGCAGGTGCGCGGCCACTACGGCTCTGCTGAACAGTTACAAAAGACGTTGAAAGTTATCGCGGGAGCGGTTCTCGGAACCGCCCCCGCATTTTCTATTTACGGCTTTTTTTCCGTCCATTCTTCCGTCCAGCTTTCCGTGATGCTTTCGCTTTCAAGTTCATTCCGCACAACGCTTCTCTTCGCCGTGAAAAGTACGGTCAAGAGAAGAACAAGCAGAAATTGAGCAAGCAGAATGATCCCGATGATCTTCCAAATTCTTCTCGCCCGGCGATTCTTGATGGCAAGCTGTTCGTTGATAGCCGCAAGCTGCTCGGCCACACGGTCTGGCGTGGGTTCGCCGTCTATGCTCTCGCCCAGAAGCCGGCTGACCGGGACTTCATACAGCTCCGCCAGCCGTTGCAGCGCGTCCGCGTCCGGCACGGACAGTCCCTTTTCCCACTTGGACACCGTCTGCCGAACCACATGCAGGCGATCTGCCACGGTCTCCTGGGTCAACCCCTTTTGCTTGCGCAATGTAACCAAATTTTCTTTCAACATAATTCTGTCTTCCTTCCGTTTATTCCGGCACGCCGTTGAATATGACGGCATGTGCTGCGCCCTTCGGCTGTCCGTACCATAGCACAGCTTGCCCGTTGCGGCAAGCAACGGGGCTTAACATCCCGGAAAAACGAGCCGCATTGCAAAATAACTCCGCCGGAGCGGAGCCATTTTGCGGTTTTCAAGGCTATTTCATTGCTTTCCCCTGCGGGGAGAAGACTTTGCGGAGGGTGCGTTGACGGAGTGCGGTGCGTGCGGGGACTGGCGGACAAGCGAAGCTTGTCCCTACAGGCGGGTTCCCCGTTTGTCATCCTGAGCAAAGCGAAGAATCCGCATTCCCCGTCTCCTATTGCCTGGTGCCTGGTGCCTAATACTCACATCTTCTCCGGGGCCTCGAAGCCCAGTAAATCAATACAGGTTTCCAGGACCCGCTTGGTCAGGCCGATCAGGGCGATATAGCCCTTCTGCTTTTCGGCGTCCGCCTCGGTGAGGATGTGCGTCTCGTGGTAGAACTTGTTGGCAAAGCCCGCCAGCTCATAGATATAGGCGCAGATCGTGTTGGGCGCGCAGTCGCGGTAGGCCAGCTCCAGCGCGTCTGGCAGACGGCTCAGGGCCAGCATCAGATCCTTGGCCTCCGGGGTCTCCGGGGCCGCGATGGGCAGCTCCTCCCAGGCCCCGTAGCGGGACAGGATGGACTTGATCCGGACAATGGTATAGAGAATATAGGGGCCGGTGTTGCCCTCGAAGGCCGCGAAACGGTCCATATCAAAGATATAGTCCTTGGTAGGCGCGTTCATCAGATCGCCGTATTTCAGCGCGGCCAGGGCGATCTTGGCGGTGGTGGCCGCCACGTCGTCGCCGGTAACCAGCTTGTTCTCCTCCACCTTGGCGCGGACGAAGTCGGTGATCTCGTTGATCAGCGTTTCCAGCCGCATGACGCCGCCGGCGCGGGTCTTGAAGGGCTTGCCGTCCTTGCCGTTCATGGTGCCGTAGCCGATGTGCCGCAGCTCTGTCTCGGGCTTCACCAGACCCGCCTTGCGGGCGGCCCGGAAGACCTGCTCAAAGTGGAGGCTCTGGCGCTTGTCCACCACGTAGAGGATCCGATCCGGGTTCCAGGTCTCCATCCGCTGACGGATCGTAGCCAGGTCGGTGGTGGCGTAGAGCGTCGCGCCGTCGGACTTCATGATGATGCAGGGCGGCACCTCCTTGGTGTCCGTGGGCTCCTGCACCTCGATGACCTGCGCGCCCTCGCTCTCCACGAGCAGGCCGCTCTGCCGCATTTCCTCCAGCATGGGGGGAATGTAGGACTGGGCGTCGCTCTCGCCGAGCCAGACCTCAAAGCTGACGCCGAGCTTGTCGTAGTTCTTCCGCAGATCGGCCTTGGAGACGGCCATGATATGCTGCCAGATCGCCACGTAGCCGGGTCTTCCCTGCTGAAGCTCGTAGGTGGCGTCGTGTGCCCGGCGCGCAAAGGCCTCGTCCTCCTTGGAACGTGCGGAGGCAGCAGGATAAATTTGTTCCAGATCCGAAATCGTGAAGGGAGCCTCCGTGGGGTAGGGGCCGGTGTAAGTCTCGTCAAAGTAGCAGAGCTCCGGCTGCCGATCCTGCAGCGCGGCAATCACCAGACCCATTTGCAGGCCCCAGTCGCCGAGGTGAGTATCGCCGACGGTCTCGTTGCCGAAGAAGTGCTGAATGCGCTTGATGCTCTCGCCGATGATGGCAGAGCGCAGATGGCCGATGTGCAGCGGCTTGGCCACGTTGGCTCCGCCGTAGTCTACGATCACGGTGCCGGCCTTAGGATCACGCGGAACGCCGAAGCGCGGCATGGTACGGGTCTGCTCCAAATACTTTGCCAGGAAAGCGGGGGCCAGCCGCAGATTCAAGAAGCCCGGCGCGACGGCCTGAACCTCGGAAAATGCCGCGTCGTCCGCCAGATGCACAGCCACGTCGTTCGCGATCTGAATGGGTGCCTTGTGGTAGGCCTTTGCCGCAGGCATCGCGCCGTTGCACTGGTACTCGCAGAGGTCGGGCCGGTTGGAGACCGTCACCCGCCCGTAGAAAGCTTCATACCCGGCCGCCACGAAAGCGGAGGATACGTGTTCGGAAATGATCGTTAAAAGCTTATCCATTGTATTCACCTGTCTGTTCAGAATTTGCTCTATTTTAACAGATAAACGGAAAAAAGTAAAGGCTTTTTATAGGTATCTTGCCGTCAGCACACAGCCTCCGTAGCGGCGCACTTAGGTAGCGTCACGGAACGCACCCAAAGCCTTCCCCCAGGGGGAAGGCTTTGCTGGCGGCAGCGTATCGGTTTGCGCGTCAAATCATGCGCCGACAGGCGCAATTCATGACGGTAGGTATCTTGCCGTCAAAGAAGCTGCAACAAAGCCCGTCAGGTCCGCGATCAGGGCGGCCGGGATGGCGTAGCGGGTCTTTTTGACCCCGGCGGCGGCAAAGTAGACCGAGATCGTGTAAAAGGTCGTCTCCGTGCTGCCCAGCATGATGGCTGCGGTGCGGCCGATCAGAGAATCCGGCCCGTGGACGGCCATCAGATCCGCGCCGACCGCGAGGGCCGCGCTGCCGGACAGGGGACGGATCAGCACCAAGGCCAGGGTCTCGGGCGGGATCCCCAGCCAAACCGCAGCAGGCGCCAGCAGTCGGGTCAGCGCCTCCGTCGCCCCGCTGGCCCGCAGCAGTTCCACCGCCGTCAGCAGCATGACCAGGGCGGGCAGGATGGCTTTGACCAGCTCCAAGCCCCGCTTCCCGCCCGTCAGCAGGGCGTCGTAGACGTCCACGCGCCGCCCCAGCGCCAGCGCGGACACAGCCAGCAGCAAACCAGGGATTAACATATTCACCTCTTAATTCATACCTCTTACTTCTTCCCTTTTACTTCTCCCATCCCCCGGGCCGCCGCTGACTCGCCGGAACAGGTCGGCCGCCAGCAAACCCGCGCTGACAGAGAGCAGCGACGTCACCCACACCGCCGGGAGAATGTCAAAGGGCGAGGCCGCGCCGAGGCTCCCGCGCAGGGCCGCCACGGTGGTCGGCAGAAGCTGGATGGAGGCCGTGTTCATCACCACAAGCCTGCACATTTCGTCGCTGGCCGCATCGGAACCGGACTGGGCTTGCATCCGCCGGACGGCCTCGATCCCGAGCGGCGTGGCCGCGCTGCCGAGGCCCAGGAGGTTTGCTGTGACGTTGCCGCTCAGGGCCCCCATGGTTGCCTCGTCCCGGCGCGCTGTGGGATAGAGCCGCCCCAGCACCGGGGCCAGCAGCCGCGACAGTCCGGCCTGCAGGCCGGAGCGCTCCAACACCGCCGCAAAGCCGCTCCACAGGCAGAGGCTTCCCGTCAGCGAGACGCAGAGCGTCACGGCCTTCCCTGCCCCGTCCATCGCCGCCCGCCCAAGATCAGCGCTTCCGTGCAGCAGACCGCAGAACAGCGAAAGCGCAAGCATGCACACCCAGAGATACGACATCGTCACGCGACCACCCCCGCAGGCAAGTCTATGCCCTGTTGAAAGGCAATATTCCGGTTGCTTCCCCATTCGTTTTCTGCTATAATAGCTTCAAAAAGAGAAAGTGCAGCGAAAGGTGGCAGGGTTATGGCGAAGCTGTTTGACTCCGTGCGCTATCTCAAGGGCGTGGGCGAGGCGCGCGCCAAAACCTTCGCGAGCCTCGGGATCACCACGCTCTATGATCTGATTTCCTACTTTCCCCGGGCTTACGAGGATCGGAGCAAGATCCTGCCCATCTCAGAGTTACAGGTTGACGAGCCGGCCTGCTTCCGCGCCTTCGTGACCTGCCATCCCCGGACGGCGCACATCCGCAAGGGGCTCGATCTGACCAAGCTCACCGTGGCCGACGAGACCGCCAGGCTGAATTTGACCTTCTTCAACCAGAGCTACGTGGCGGACAGTCTGGAATACAGCAAGGAATACTATTTCTACGGCACCCTGAACGGGGACTACATGGGCTACCAGGTCACAAACCCGATCTTTGAGCCCGTGGAAAAACCAGGCACTTTGACCCGGCGGATCATGCCCATCTATCCGCTGACGGCCGGGGTACACAACAATCTGATCTCCCGCTCCGTGCAGCAGGCGCTGGACGCCTGTCTGGACGAGCTGCCGGAGCTGCTGCCCGACGAGCTGCGCGGGAAATACAGTCTCTGCGACGCGGTCACCGCCTATCGGAATATCCACGCCCCGGCCTCCTTTGAGGCGCTGGCCGAGGCGCGGCACCGATTGATCTTTGAAGAGTTTTTCATCTTCTCCGTGGGGCTCTCTCTGCTCCGATCCAGCAGAGACCGGAAACAGCGTCCCGCGTTTCAGATCCCGGAGCTGTCTGAATTTGAAGCAGCCCTCCCCTTCTCGCTGACCGGCGCGCAGCGGCGGGCCATCGGCGACATCGCCGCCGATCTCTCCGGCGGCAGCGTCATGAACCGGCTGGTACAGGGCGACGTTGGCAGCGGCAAGACCGTCGTGGCAGCGGCCGCCGCCTGGATCACCGCAAAAAACGGCCAGCAAGCCGCGCTGATGGCCCCCACGGAAATTCTGGCCGAGCAGCATGCCAAGGGCCTGGAATCCCTGCTGGGCAAGCTGGGCCTGCGCGTGATCCTGCTGACGGGCTCCATGACCCCGGCCAAAAAGAAAGCCGTCCGTTCCGCCATTGCGGCCCACGAGGCCGATCTCATCATCGGCACCCACGCGCTGATTTCCGAGGCCACGGACTTTGCCAAGTTAGGCCTTGTCATCGCGGACGAGCAGCACCGCTTCGGCGTGGCCCAGCGGGCCGCCCTCGCGGAGAAGGGCGACGATCCCCATCTGCTGGTCATGTCCGCGACGCCCATCCCGCGGACGCTGGCACTGATCCTCTACGGGGATTTGGACCTCTCCGTGATCGACGAGTTGCCCCCCGGCCGCCAGAGCATCGACACCTATCTCGTCGGGGAGGACAAGCGAGCCCGGATCAATGCCTTTATCCGCAAGCAGGTTGCGGAGGGGCACCAGGTCTACATCGTCTGCCCCGCCATCGAGGAAGGAGAAGACGAAAGCCTCCGCTCCGCCGAGGCCTGGGCCGAGACTTTGCAAATGGCCGTTTTCCCGGATCTTCGGGTCGCATTGCTCCATGGCAAGATGAAGGCCGCCCAGAAGGAAGAAACGATGGCAGCCTTTGCCCGCGGCGAATTTGACATTCTGGTTGCCACGACCGTGATCGAGGTCGGCGTGGACGTCCCGAACGCCACGCTGATGGTGATTGAAAACGCGGACCGTTTCGGTCTGAGCCAGCTCCACCAGCTCCGGGGCCGGGTCGGCCGCGGCAGCGACAAGTCCTACTGCGTCCTGTTCTCCTCCAACCGCAGCCCGGAAACCATCCAACGGCTCAAAGCCCTCTGCAAAACGAACGACGGCTTTGAGATCTCCCGCGAAGATCTGGCCCTGCGCGGCCCCGGCGACTTCTTCGGCACGCGCCAGCACGGCCTGCCCGCGTTTAAGGTCGGGAGCCTGGAGTTGGACATGCAGACCCTTCAGGACGCACAGAGCGCCGCGGCGGAATTTGTCAGCTCCGAGGAGCTCCCGTCCCGTCCGGAATACCAGCCCCTTATGGAACGCATCCGGGCTCTGTTCGCCTCGGCCAACGAGGCGTAGGGCGGCCTGACCCCAGGCTGCCGCGCCGATCCCACCCCGTAGGGCAGCCTGACCCCAGGCCACCGCGCCGATCCCACCCCGTAGGGCAGCCTGACCCCAGGCCACCGCGCCGCCCGATTTCGTCGCATTTTCGGCGGCCAGAGGTCTGGCTGCCCTACGCAGGAAAGGCGCAAATAAAACGCAGGCAAAAAAATATCAAAAAATCAAAAATAATGCTTGCATTTTCTGATCTTGTGTGCTATCATAATTGAGCGCTTGAAAGCGTGGTATGCGCCGGTAGCTCAGTTGGATAGAGTGACTGGCTACGAACCAGTAGGTCGGGGGTTCGAGTCCCTTCCGGCGTACCAAAAAGCCTCTTTTGTCTATCGGACAACAGAGGCTTTTTTCTTGCCTGACATGCTCAGATGCGGCACAGAAAAAACAGCTTTGTTGAGGCTTGACGGAGGATAGAGGATGAGAATAGAATTTGGCAGCATTACGCTCCGCGATATGGTCGAATCCGACATTGAGGACTACGTGCATTGGTTCACAGTGGAGCGCGAATGGGAAAACTGGGATGCTCCCTGGGAAAAAGAGGATACAAACGAAGAAACCGAGCGCGAAAAGTGGACGGAATACTATGAGTCCGTGAAAGCGCTTCCCGATGATGTGCTTCGTTGGAAGCTTGAAATCGAATGGAACGGCAGACACATTGGCTGGGTCAGCTCCTACTGCATTGACGAAACCTACGAATGGGTCAGAAAAACCGAGGAATGTCAGACGGTTTATCGTGCCATTGGCATTTGTATTTGTGAATCGGATCAGTGGGGAAACGGCATCGGAACAAACGCCCTCCGCGCCTTTATGAACTATTACTATAAGAACGGTGCGAACGAGCTTTACACACAAACCTGGTCGGGCAACGTCCGAATGATCCGCTGTGCCGAGAAGCTCGGTTTTGTAGAATGTGACCGAGCCGTGGGCGAACTCGAGTATAACGGGCAGAACTATGATGGGCTTACATTTAAGCGCGTACAATGAATCCGCAAAGAAGCCGACTTTGCTATGACTATCGCAACGAAGCTGTTGAAATCGAGCCGGTGTTCTTTTCGCCAATCGCTCCCGCAAAGGCGAGGCCTTGGGCCTCGCCTTTTTTCGTTTCCCGTGAAGCTGAAATCGCGTATGGATCCGTCATTAAAAAAATTCACAATTCAGAAATAAATTATTAACACATTTTATTGGGAAGACCCATAGAATTGTAATCTAAGAAGAAAATACGCTGAATTGGTTGCACAACAGATGAAAAAGCAATAATTCATGAGATTTGCAATGAAACTGCTTACATGAAGGGCATCATGATCCATCGGAGTATTTGTGAACAAAAGGGGGCTTTTCGGCCTGTGACTGAACGAAGCCATATAACGATTCTACGAGAAATGTTGTCGGACCTTTCTATTGCGGAGATTAGTCATATTATGGATGCAGGCAGCGGCAGGGCCAGTCTGTCCACAATCATCTCCAGTTTTCCGAAAGCAAGCGTTGATGCCATAGTCTATCCCGGCGATGAGCGCAAGATGAATACCATCAGAGATATGCAGTCAGACCAGGTTGTAGTAGTGGAGCAGGATATTTGTGAAACGCCTATACCTGCTCATTATGATCTGGTCGTAGCCCATTTGCTCCTTGGGGAAGCAAGCAAATTCGGCAATACCTTTCATGACCTGTTGCAGAGTTTGCTTTCCATACAAAGCCGATACTACATCATTATCGACTATCTGGAGGACCCGGCGGTAGATGCTGACGCGATCCGTACATATTGCGATTCTGTAGATCTTAAAGTACGGAAATATATATGCGAAGAAAACTTAGAGCCGCAGATTTGGGATGATTTTATTGGGACACATAACTTTGGATTCCTAATAGAACGCGAGAAGGCAAATGAGTCAGAGTCAGCATTTATATTCAGCGATACATTCGATTCCATCCAAAGCTCCAATGGGCTGCACCTGGAGATCATAGAGAAGAATCAGGGGGATGATGTGATCCTTCCGTTTTATTGTCCCGATTTGCGCCGCGGTTCAGGCTTGCGCCCGGCATACGGTCCCGCGCGCAGACCATACACGGCTGCGGCAGGTTCTGTACAGGCGATTTTTGAAAAAACAATCCAGGTAGGATTAGGCGTCATTCAGCTTTTTTTCCCGGTCGGAAAGAATTATTTCGTTATTTTAGATAATTATTATTGATTTTCTTCCTGCTTTGTTGTATAATTATCATAACACTTCAAAGCTCACAGAAAGGTGGCGTGAAAAATGGGCCTTTTTTCAAAATCAGAACCCAGCGGTGAAGTAGACGAAAAAAAGGTAAATGCCTTTATCGACTGGTTTCTTAGTCATAGCGATATGATCACATCGAGTATGATCAACCGAATGCAGGACAGAAAAACGATGAAGTCTGTCATGGAGCAGGTCGAAGAACAGTTGTCTATCGTTTACCGCGACGGCTACAAAGGAAAGATCGAATTTGACTATTGTGATATTCTCGGTAGGTGGGAGCTTACCCTCTATCACTATAACAAGCCATTTTTAGTGAAAGCCACCGAAATGATCGCCGACGGAATCAACAGTATGAAGCTTTCCAAATGGACCGTTAACACCAGGAAGTAATCGACGAAAAAGCAGTCGTTCCGTTCCCGGTGTGCTTTCCCGCGGTCCGCATCGGCTCGGAAGGTCTTTGATCTAATTGCTGCATCAGAACAGCGCCTGAAATGGCGCTGTTCTTTTTGTTTTATTCGAATATGAATTATTTTAATTCGTTTGTTAAGATTTTATATAAAATATTAAGAAAGTTTTAAATTTATCTTGAAATTTATATAATTGCGTGCTACAATGAGGTCAAAGAAAGAAAAATCACTTGACAAGGCTGCCTGTGATTTACATCGTCATTCGCTTCGTCTACCCGCACGGATCAAAACAAGGCAGCGCAGATTTCCGTATCGGCCACATACGCGGGCCCCGTGTGTGTGATCAGATAGAACTGTCAATCTTTTGTAAGGAGGAAAAAAAATGGAAACCACAAAAAAAGTGCTCGCGCTTCTTCTGGCTCTCGTCATGCTGTTCTCTCTCGCAGCCTGCCATACCTCTGAGAAAACAGATACTACCGGCGCACAGGGCGAGCAGACCACCACTGAGGGCAACAAGCCCTCCACGCCTGACAACAGCAAGTCCGACTACAACAACACGACTCCGCTGGTTGTCGCTTACAGCAACTTCTCTGAAAAGTTCAGTCCCTACTACTCCGACACCGCTTACGACGCTGACGTCGTCAAAATGGTCAGTCTGAGCCTGATGACCACCGACCGTATGGGCGGCATCATTTTCAACGGCATTGAAGGCGAGACCGTCAACTACAACGGCACGGATTACACCTATCGTGGCTGCGCCGATCTGGACATCGACCATGACGCCGTCACCAACACCACCACCTACACCGCCAAGATCCGTGACGACCTGAAGTTCTGGGACGGCACCCCCGTCACCGCCAAGGACATCATGTTCACCTACTACAGCTATCTTGACCCTGCTTACGTCGGCTCCAATTCTCTGGCCTCTTACGACATCATCGGCCTGACCAACTGGCGTACGCAGACCTCCGACGCTGTCTACA